>NZ_JAULLN010000030.1:0-93711 GCF_041357655.1 Bradyrhizobium sp. DN3
CGTCCACCGCAAGCCCGGCTCTGCGATCATCACGACACATGATCGCCCCTCAAGGATGAGCCGGGATGGGCGACACATACGCCAATTCCGAATTTCGGTAAAGCGGAATATTTTCGCGAGCTAGGATTGACAGAGGAGCGACACAGCAAAATCCCGTAGCCCGGATGGCGCCACGTCGAACGCAGCGGCGCTCAGGCCGACATCGCTCCCTTGCGCCCGAACGGATCGAGCAGACGGACGATCTCGCAGGCGGCGACGAGACCGACGAGCCAGGCGGCACTGGTCAGCCCAAGGCACGTCACGATGACTGCGGTGAAGGCTCCCTCTCCGCCCAGGAACGGCGTCGCGGCGAGCAGCGCGAGCTCATAGGCCGCATAGGCGGCGACGAGCGTGACGGCCAGCGGCGTGCGGCCCTGCGGCAGCATACGCAGCACCGCGGACGAAATGGCGGTCGACAGCAGCGCGGCCGCGCCGATCGCAAAACCCCAGGCGACGGTGCTGCCGTCGACGGGATAATGCAGCGCGCCGAAGCCGATGGTCTGGTTGACGAGCCAGGAGCCGGTGACGACGAGCAGCGCCGGGCGTAGCGGCAGCATCGCCGCCGCGACGACGGCAAAGGCCGCGAACGGTGTTGCACAGGCGAGCGCGAAGCTTGCGAGCGCGCATGACGCCGTCAGCAGCGCAAAGCAGAACATCGGCGCAAGGCGCGGCGTCACCGGATGAAGCAGCAGGCGATCGGCGTGAGACGGCTGGATGCTGAGAGCCATAAGTGATCTCCTTCTATTCGAATTCTAGACCATTTGGGGACGTGTGACAGCCCCATCGACGTCAGAACGTGGCGCCGGCCTTGAGCAGATAGCTGCGGCCGGGCAGCGGATAGGCGCTGAAGCGACCGTCGGTAAAGGTGCTTGCGACTGCATAGTCGTAGTAGAGCGCGTTCAGCAAATTGTTGACGCTGAGCGACCAGAAGTACCGCTCATATCGACCACTGAGCTTGAAGTCGATCGTGCCATTGGCAGGAATCGGCTTCTGAGTTCCGGCCTGGTCGTTGTCCATGCGACGCTCGCTCCAGAACCGCGCGGTGGCATCGAGCACGACATAGTTCTGCCAGATGTTCCAGGTGACACCCGCACTCGCGGTGTAGCGCGAGACCAGCGGCACGTCATTGCCGGCCCAGACGCCTTCGCGGAAGACAGCCCTCGTATAAGCCGTGCCGGCGCGCAAGAGCAGAGCGTCATTGACGCGATAGGAGACACTGGTCTCCGAGCCGAAACGGCGGGTCGGATCGAGATTGGTGTTGTAGAACAGGATTGGATTGAAATGGATCTCGTTAGCGAGGTCCATCAGATAGAGACTGCTCTGCATCTGAAGACCGCCTCCCTTGATACGCAGCCCAGCCTCGACATCCTGCGAGGTCTGGGTCTTGAGCTGGAACGTTTGCGGCAGCGGATTGAAGAAGGGGTCGAATGAGGGTCCCGACGACACCCGCTCGTCGACGTCAGGCGTGCGAAACGCCCGCGCGGCGCGGCCGAACAGCGAGACCATGTCGTTGAGGCGATGCTCGGCACCGAGGTGCAGCGCATATTGGGTCTCGTCGCTCCTGAGCGGGAGCGCGCCGATGTCGGCGTTGAACGGAGCCGTCGGATCAAAATTGTCGCGTGCCGACAGACTGATGGTCTGCACCCGCGCGCCATAGGAAACGTCGGTCGTGGGCGTCACACCCAATGTGTGCTGAAAATAGCCCGCAACGGTCTGCTGCCTGAGGTCGTAATTGTGCCAGGCGGCGAGACCCTGGCCGGCGCCGCGGTTCTGCTGAAAGCTCGCATCGTAATAGTCGATGCCGGTCAAGAGCTGGGACGGCATTCCGAACAGAAGGCTCTTCACGCTGAGCCGCGGCGTGATCGACCATGTCGTCAGATCGGCCTCGACATAGGTCGAGGTGAACAAGGCGGGCGCCGGCGTCGGACTGGAGAAGAATGCACTCTGCTGCCTCTTGTCGCGCATGCCGCCGTCGACGATGAGATCGACGCCGTTCACCAGGGTTTTTGTGAAGCCCGCTGTCGCGCCAATACCTTGCTGGTTAGCATAGTTGAAGGGCGTGCTGGTCCCCTTCCGGTTAGTCGCGAGCTCGTCGAGGCCGATCGAGGGATCGACGGTGCGGCCCCCCGGCAGTCGCAGTTCCTGATTGTCGCTGGTCACGGTCAGGAAAGCAGTCAACCCCGGCGTCGTGTAGTTCAGATTGCCGATACCGTTCTCCTGGGAATAGCGATTGTTGTCGCGATAGCCATCGGTCTTGACGGTATTGCCGTAAAACGAGGTCGACCACGGACCGGAATTGAGCGATGTCGAGACGTTGCCGAGCCTGGTGTTGAACTAGCCGAAGCCGGCCTCGATGCGCGCGGCCATGGGCGGTCCGCCGACGCCGTTCTTGGTGGCGATGTTGATGACGCCGCCGACCGCATTGTCCCCATAGAGCACCGCACCGGAATTGCCGCGCGTGATCTCGATACGCTCGATGGAATTGAGCGGGATGGTAGCAAGGTCCACCTGCGCCATGTCGATGTCGTTCAGCCGTCGTCCGTTGACCAGCACCAGCGTGTTGGCGGTTGCGAACGCGCCGAAGCCGCGCAGGTCGACACTGGTCTTGGCGCCGATCGGACCGCCATAGAACGTCGTGATCTGGGCGCCCGGTACTTGCGTCGAGATGATCTCGGCAAGCGTCTGCGACGGCGCATGGGCGATGTCGGCGGCCGTGATGACGCTCGTGGCGGCGCCGACGATGCCTCCATTGTTGCTGGCCGCCTCGCCGCCAGAGCCGGACGAGCCGGTCCGTGTCGGCGCGCCGTTCGGCATCGCCCGGCGCCTCCCCGTGTCGCCATCGCTGGTCGCCCTGGCACGCGTGCGGTTCTGATCGTCGGGCCTGGTCACTTCGACCGGTGGCAACTGCTCGGCGGCAGTCTGGGCGCGGGCGCCCCTCATATTGAAGACAACAACGGGAATGATGAAGCTGGACGCCAGCCAGGCCGTGCGACGGCACCGGACGGCGGCGGAAACGGAAGACATGCGAATAAAACCTCGGCAGGACGTCAGTGGCACGTCACAGCGAACGAGGTTTCACGACGGAGCGATCAATCGCTCCGGTGAAGCTAATGTCTGTACTCCCCGACCGACATCTTCGCGTGTGACCACGGCTGACGGCAGGTCTCCTGGCTCGCGGGTCGTGACCTCTCCGTCGCCTTCCCAGGACCGAGATTCCCAGTGGCATAGGACGAGAGATTCGCCGCTTACAGTTGCGGGGGCAGCCATGGCATTGAGAAGATCCCAGCGTTGGGAAAATCTCGCACCACGTTCCCTTTTGATCTCCGTGAGGAGAACCGTCGTGGATCTTTTACGAGTCGTGCAGCCCGGGAGTCAATCGGCTGGTTGCATCTGGCAGCGACAACTCGCCGCTACCGGTGCGTCCCGCAAGCAGAGGCCCAGCAGCTACGTCCGCCCTCGCGGGCGCTGGGCCTGCGCCCAAGCGACGGCGACGTCGCGTGGCGGAACATCGATGCGCTTGATCGGCGTTAGTTCGCCGGAGGCAGAGACGATCGCTGTCTCCTCGCGGCGGCAGCGCGAACACACGAAACGGACCTCACGCGGGAATGCCGACCAGCTTGAACGTTTGACGTTGGCAGCCATCGGCCAAGCGTCGCAATGCGAGCACGACACCAGGAGCCGGCCGGGATCGAGCATACCCATTCAATCGGACTCCACGTCTTGCCCGCTTCCTTCAATGATTGATCCAAGTGAATCGTTCCGGTGCCTGGGCACCGCCGACGGCCTCCTGTCTTTTGGCGCGTCGTCAGCGACTTTGGGTGCGTCGCTCCCGACCTTCGCACGCATCAAGAACTCAGCGAGCCCCCTTGAGGGTGCAGGAGGTCGTGCAGGTGACCGTGGTGCCGTGATCGCATGACTTGCAGGCGCTGACGCACTGGTTCATGTCGCGAGGATTGTAGCTGTAGTTTCGCATCGGGCAGGTCGACGTCGAGCCGGTGATGTCCTGCTCCTGATCGCAGGCCGCCGTCATGAGCGCGAATATGATCACTGCAACGAGGCGCATGGGATTGCCCGTCAAACATGGCAAGTGACACTCGCGAGGCGCGCTGCATCGCAACGAGCCCCGGCCTTCCCACCGCGAGCCATCGCCAATCAGCGACGCCCGCATGCGTCTGAGAATGCGCGCCAAATGTTAAGAACGGATTGCAGTCGGCCTCAAGCAGCAGCGCTGGTCGCGATCGCCTGCCGCATATCCACTGCCAGCTGGCGGTACTGCTCGGCGAGCTTCAGATAGAACTCGCGCTTGGTGCTGTCGGTGGCGAGCTTGGCGATCAGCTCGCACTCGGCGGAGAGCGTCTCGAACCGTTCGAGCCTGTCCTCAAGGTGTGTCATCGGCGTGTCCCCATCTGACGCCTCAGGGACGTCGAGCCTAAGCCCGGGAAATAGGTCACGGCGAACATCGTTATGGAGTAGAATCGTTTTTTCCGGTCGGCGACGCCGGACGGCAGGCACCGCTATTTTTGCTCCAGCCGCCAGGCGCCGTCCCAACCCACGTCCGGCGGGTTGACCTCGAACTGCGCGATGCGGCCGAGCAGCGTACGCGAGGGACCGTCGCCGGGGACCGCTTCGAGCGCGGCGTTGAACGCGGCGCGGGCATCGTCGAAATGCCCGGCGCGATAGGCGTCGAGACCTTCGGCATAGAGCGTGCGCAGGCGCGCTTGCGCATCGGTGAGTGCGCCGGCCCTGCCCATCACCTCGAAAACAGCTTGCGGTGCGCGCTGCCCCGCGACCGCGAGCCGATCGATCTCACGCAGTTCGAGCTGTGGCCGATCGCATCCGCCGTTGCTTGCGAGATCAGGATGCGGGTGCCGTAGGCCTTGTTGGCGGCCTCCAGCCGCGAGGCGAGGTTCACGGCGTCACCCATCACGGTAAAGCTCATCATCAGCTCGGAGCCGATGCTGCCGGTCAGGACCTCGCCGGTGGCGATGCCGATGCGCAGATCGCACGGCGCCGGCATGGCGCGGATGCCGAGCAGATCCGGCAGCTGCTTCTGGAGCGCGGGCACCTGATCGGCCATCTCGATGGCGGCAAGGCCGGCGAGCATCGCCTGCTCGTCCTCCTCGATGAAGGGCGGGCCCCAATAAGACATGATGGCATCGCCGATATATTTGTCGATGATGCCGCGATTGCTGCGGATGGGGCCGGACATCACCGTGAAATAGTGGTTCATCACCTTGACGAGACCGCGCGGGGTCACGCCCTCGCTCATCGAGGTGAAGCCGCTCATGTCGCAGAACATGATGGTCATGACCCGGCGCTGGCCGTCGATGGCGACCTCCGGCCGGTCAATCAGGCCCTGCACCACCTTCGGGTCGATGTAGCGGCCGAAGGTCTCACGGATGCGCTCGTTGTGCCGGAGCTGCTCGATCATGCGGTTGAAGGCCGCGGCAAGCTCGCCGATCTCATCCTGGGTGGAGACGGTAATGGGCTTGTCGAACCGGCCCGCCTCGACCTCGCGGGTGCCGGCGAGCAGCAGCCGCACCGGGCGCGTGATGCCGCTACTCACCAGGAGCGCAAAGGCAAATCCAACGATCGCTGCGAGCAAGGTCACGATGCCCGATACGATGATCGCCTGGTGCTGGTGGCTGATCACCTGCGACGTGCTGAAGAAAACCTGCGTCAGCATGTCGGCGCGGATCGCATCGATCTTCTGATTGAACTGGTCGCGCAGCACGTCGATGTGCTCCAGCGTGCCGCGGGCCTCCGCCATCTGTCTGGCATCGACCTGCTTGGCCAGCTTTGCGTGGTCCTCGGTCAGATCGCGGCGCAGCTCAGTGACGGCGGTCTCGATGCGGAGCTCGATCCGCGCCAGGGCAGCATTGTCGGACGGTGTCCTGGGATCGTTGATGATGGCGTTGATGAGCGTGCGTGCGCTCTCGGCCTCCTCCTCGATCCTGCGGTCGGTCTGCTCGAACTCGCGCACGCGCGCCGCATAGGCCTCCTCGTCCGACGGCGACTGCATCTTGGTCATGACCATGCGCCGCAGCGCCAGCGCACGCTCCAGCGAGCGGATGTTGGCGCGCGCCAGATGGCTGTAGGCCGGGATGTAGCGGTTGGTCAGCTCGTCCAGGAGGACGCCGACCTTGCTCGACATCACCATCGACAGGATCGAGGTGACCAGCATCAGGACGATCAATCCGAGGGCGATACCGACGATCTTGCGCCGGATCGACTGGTTGAAAATCGGCATAGGTGCAGGGCAAAGGCTGAAAGGATGAAGCGAGGGAACTCAATACACCGGATTTAGCCATGGGAACACGCGCAATTCGCCTTTCTGACGCCGTGAGCCGTACGCAACCGTCGCGCGAGCCCCAATCGTTAACAAAGGTTAAACACGCTGCCTTTTCCGCTATTTCGGAAGTTCCCGAGTTCCCCATCCGTATTTTGCCGCATTGTTGCGAGAGCGTGAGGAATGCGAAACGATGTCATGACATCGTTTGGTGTCGTCTCTTGATTCTCAAGCCGCATGTCGTCGCGGACCTTGGTTTGTAGTGGTTTCGCAGGGGGACCATGGAATGAACCAGTGCCTACGCTCGCTCGCGTGTGTCGTTGCCGTGGCCACAATGGCCCTCCTTCCCACCGAGTTGGCGGCGAAGAGCAATCATAAATCATCCGCGCCGAAGAAGACGCATGAGGCGAAAGCCGGCAAGCAGCGCCATGCCTCCGCCGGCAAAGCGCGGCACGGCAAGCACGCCGAGGCCAAACGCAAGCCGAAGAAAGCGGTCGACGAGCCCTCGGACAAGCCGGCACCGCCGCCGCTGACCGGCGATCTCGCCGCGCTGAAGGATGCGATCGACCTCGCGCGCAAGGGCAAGACCGAGGATGCGGGCGCCGCGCGCGACCGCATCACCGATCCCGCCGGACAGAAGCTTGCGGACTGGTTCATGCTGCGCCACTCCGAGAGCACGGCGAATTTCAAGCGCTACGCCGCCTTCCTCGCCGCCAATCCGGACTGGCCGAGCAGCGCCCTGCTCCGCCGCCGCGCCGAGGCACGGCTGTGGCAGGAGAAGAGCGACGCGGCCATTGTGCACAAATTCACCATGGACCGGCCGACCAGTGCCAAGGGCAAGTTCGCGCTGGCCCGCGTACTGCTCACTGAAGGCGAGACCGACAGGGCTGCGCGTCTCGTGCGCGAGGCCTGGCGCACGGACGAATTGTCCGAGCGGAGCGAAGAAGACTCCTACGCGGCGTTCAGCGATCTTCTATCCGCTGACGATCACCGCGCGCGCATGGACAAGCGCCTCGGCGCCAAGGACTATGCAGGCGCACGGCGCGCGGCCAAACGTCTCGGCGAGGATGCGCTCGCGATCGTGAAGGCCTGCGCCGCCGTCACCGGCAAGGCGAGCAAGGCCAAGGACTATCTCGAGGACGTCTCGACCGAGGCGCGGCGCGATCTCGGCTATGTGCTGTGCCGCGCCCAGTGGCATCTTCAGAACGACCGCATCGACGACGCAGCCGAGGTGATCCTCGCCGCCCGGCCCGACACGATGGCCGCGCAGGACACCGATGCCTGGTGGCGCGAGCGCCGCCTGCTGGCGCGCAAGCTGCTCGACCAGGGCAAGTTCAAGACCGCCTATGACGTGGTGCGCACGGCCGCGGTGCCGGAAAAGGAAGTCTACCGGGTCGACTACCACTTCATGTGCGGCTGGATCGCGCTGCGCTATCTCGACGATCCCAAGACGGCGCTAGTGCACTTCGCCGCGATCGACGCAGGCTCGGCCAATCCGATCGCGCTGTCGCGCGCCCATTACTGGCGCGGCCGCGCCGCCGAGGCGATGGGTGCTACAGCCGACGCGCGCATGAGCTATCGGGCAGCGGCGCGCTATCAGACCGCCTATTACGGTCAGCTCGCCCGCGCAAAGCTCGGCCTGGACCGGATCGAACTGCGCGCGCCCTCGCCCGTGCTGGCCGCCGCCGACACGCAGTTGGCGGACGAGCGCGTGCGCGCAGCCAACATGCTCTACGATATCGGCGAGCGCGACGTTGTGCTCTATTATGCCGAGGATTTTGCCAAGGAGAGCACCGACGCCGCGGCGCTCGAAGCGCTCGCCGCGCTCGCCGGACAGCGCAACGATGCACGCGTGATGCTGGAGGTCGGCAAGTCGGCCCTGGCGCGCGGGCTCGCGCTCGACCACTATGCCTTTCCCACCATCGGCATTCCCGAGCACAAGCAGGTCGCACCCGCGATCGAGACCAGCGTGATCTATTCGGTGGCGCGCACCGAAAGCTCGTTCGACCAGCGCGACAAGTCGCCTGCCAATGCAGTCGGGCTGATGCAGGTGACCCCGGAAGCGGGCCGCGACACCGCCAAACGCTTCGGCCTTACCTATGACTGGGACAGGATGGTCTCAGATCCCGTCTACAACACCCAGATGGGCGCGGCCGAGCTCAGCGCGCTCTTGTCGGAATATCGTGGCAACCAGATCATGACCTTCGCCGGCTACAATGCCGGCCGCGGCCGCGTGCGCGAATGGGTGCAGGCGCGTGGCGATCCCAGAGATCCCAAGGTCGATCCGGTCGACTGGGTGGAGCGCATCCCGCTGTCGGAGACGCGCAACTACGTCCAGCGCGTGATCGAGAACGTCCTTGTCTACCGTGCGCGGTTCGAAGACAGCAGCATGATCGCCGGCAAGAGCGACCAGCGCGTCGTCACTCACGAGGTCAGCGCAACCGCACCCGTGGCGGCCGCAGCACCCGCTCCCTAGTCAACGCCGCCGGGGCTGGACGTGGCGCCTGCGGGGTCACGGTGCTGCGGCTTCCACGCGCGTATAGTCGCGCAGCCAGGTGTCACCTCCTTCCATCGATCAGATCGCCACCGCCCAAATATGCGCCGGTCAACGCTCTTGCGAAGGCCCAGGCGTGTATCGTGCAGCTCCAGCACGAGACGGCACTCAGGACCGCCAACGTCTCGATCATGTTGCCAGCGGCGAGCTCGACGTTACCCGCGGCCGGTTCCGTGCGCCCGGGCATCGACCATTGCATGAAGTACGTGACGAGTTCGCCGCGCCGGTAGCAATCGGTGTCACAGTAGCAGCGCTGTGTCCGCACATGCCTGACATAGCCGGTCCCGATTGACCGCGAGCATGCGCTGCACGTGGCGGCGCGCAACGGGGGCTCGTGATTGACCACCACGAATTTCATGAAGCCGCCCTCACGCGATCTTTCGCGAGCGCCTCGCAGAACAACGCGTAACACTGATAGTCGCAGTAAGGCAGACGGGTCGCGATCTCGCGGAGATAGCTGCCGCCGATCGGCTCGCAGCACTGCATGCACCAGGTCTTCCGGAACGGGGTCCGGCCGTTCACCAGTACGAACGCGAATCTCATGTGGCACCTCCCAAAGCGAAGCAGTAAACGCTGTCCATCGGAGACAGTGCGGGCGGTGGAGCGCAAAGATGGTTTCGGCCGTCCGGATTATCCCTGTTTCGCTCCACTTTTTGCGGTGGGATCAGAATGAATCTCCCGTCCTCCCTGCGCCGTGCATAGAGCCGGCCGTCGATGTACTTGATGTCGGTCGGATAGCAGTCCGCGTTGCTGCAGCAACTGAGGCTCGGATTATCCGGCATGTGCCAGGTCGAATAGAATTTTTCGTGCAGCGCCTGGTCCTGGGGTGGGTGCTGGCGATGAACGGTGCCATGTCCCGTCTCCTGCGCCTGGGCCGTCGCAGCGGCGCCGAGGAGAACCATCGCGCACAAGAGCTTGCATGAACGGATCAACGCACGGGCTCCCGGATTAGATATCAGCTCTCCAATTCAGCCCTCACGCGACCTGCGCCCGAAACAGCCACCGGCGGTCGCGTTCGCGGCGTGTGCGGAAGCGATCAACGCATTTCTTGGAGCAGAGCGCAGTGCGCCAGGAATAGTAGCGGATCAGACCAAACTTGCCGCCACACACCGCACAGCCCTTGATTGAAGAGCAACGTTCGGACTCGGATAGGCGACGCTCAGGAAGTTGCGACGTATCGCACATTGTTCTCTCCCTCTTTCGGTTGCTTGCGCTCTTGCCTATTGGTTTCCTTCGAATTCACGCGGGTCGTGAGTTGCGGAGACCGCGGCTGCGTGTCGATAAATGCAGCTGCCTCGTAGCTGGTCGCCTGCCTGTCGGTGAAAGCGTCCGGGGCTATATGCTTCAGACCCGGTTCTCGTGCGAACACTGCGATTGGCTGGTCGACACTCCCGATTGGCCGTGAGACTAGTCCCCCCAGAACAAGACGCTCAATTGTACGGAGGTAATTGGCCGACATGACTAGGAATGGAGGAGCTATACTTAGGTTTGTCCCGTAGTCGCCCGGGACTCTCGCGATGGCTCATGCTCAACGAGACGGCGAACGATGTAGGAGCTGCACGGCGACCGTGAAAAACTTGCCTGGCACGACGTGCTTGATGCGCTGCGGCGAACAGGGCGGCGAGCAGCCAATTCCAAGGCCAATGTCGCAGTCGCCATCCGACTTTGGCCGGAATTGCTCCTCCGGCGGCAACGTGCTCTACTTGTGTTCACGCAGAGAGCGCCGGGAGCGTCTGCGATGAAGCCGGGCCGGGCAGCCACGTTCGGGAAGTCAGCCGCGCAATTCCTCGCCGGCTGTGTCAGGCAAGTTGTCACCCCCAAGCCGCGCACTGAGACCGGTGACGCCGGTCTGCTGGAGGCGGTCAAGCAGTGGCAGCAAGTCTTCGAGCACAACCCGGTCATGTATTTCATGGTCGACCCGAGCGGAACCGTGATCAACGTGAACACGTTCGGCGCGGCGCAGTTGGGCTATACGGCCGCCGAGTTGATCGGCCGATCGGTGCTGGATGTCTTTTTCGAGGAAGACCGCGACTTCGTCCGCGCGTGTGTCGCACTGTGCCTTGAGACCATCGATCAGTCGCACACCTGGGAGATTCGGAAGGTTCGCAAGGACGGCTCGGTGCTATGGGTGCGCGAGAACGCCAAGACCATGCTGCGGGCCAATGGCGGGCCAATCGTGCTGGTCGCCTGCGAGAACATCACCGAGCGCAAGGAAGCGGAGAATGCGCTGCGACAGAGCGAAGCTTACCTCGCCCAGGCGCAGGAATTGAGCCACACCGGCAGTTTCGGCTGGAGGGCCGCAACCGGCGAGATCACCTGGTCCAAGGAGACCTATCGCATCTTCCAATGCGACGAAGGGACCAAGCCAGAGATCCCGTTCATGCTCCAGCGGATCCATCCGGAGGACCGGCTCGCAGTGCAGAAGACCACGGGCCGGGCGGCGCGCGAGGGGAAAGACTACGATCACGAATACCGGCTGGTGATGCCCGACGGTTCCATCAAGTACGTCCGAGCGGTCGCCCGGGCGACGCGAGATGCCAGCGGTCACGTGGAGTTCGTGGGATCGGTGACCGACATCACGGCGACCAAGGAGGCAGAACGCAGGCTTCGTGACAGCGAGCAGCGCTTTCGCGACTATGCCGAAACCGCCTCCGACTGGTTCTGGGAGACGGGGCCAGACCATCGCGTCACCCAAGTATCGGAACATTCAGATACCGTCACCGCCCCCGCCGGCCTGATCGGGCTCACGCGCTGGGACATTGCTCCGGACTCCGATCTCGAGCCCGAAAAATGGCGACAACATCGGGCGGCGCTCGACGCCCACATCCCGTTCCGCGATCTCGTGTACCGCAGCAAGGACCGCAACGGACACCCGATCTATGTCCGGACCAGCGGCAAGCCATTTTTCGACGCCAACGGGGCCTTTCTGGGTTATCGGGGCGTCTGCACCGACGTGACCGCGGCCATCCGGGCCGATCAGGCCGAAGATGCGCTGCGCAAGGCTCAAGCCGAGCTCGCCCATGTCACGCGCGTCACGACACTGGGTGAGCTGACCGCTTCAATCGCCCACGAAATCAACCAGCCGCTCGCCGCGGTGATCGCCAACGCCGACGCTTGCGTCGCCTGGCTGCAGCGCAGTCCGCCCGATCTCAAGGCGGCGCGCCGCTCGGTGGAGTGGATCATCGAGGACGGCAAGCGTGCCAGCGACGTGATCCGTCACGTTCGGGCGCTCGCCAAGCGCTCCGAAATCGAGATGGCTCCGCTCGACGTCAGCGTGGTCGTGCGCGAGGCTGTCGCGCTCGTTCAGCGTGAGATGGCCAGCCATGCCGTGTCGGTTCGAATGGAGCTGTCGTCGGCACTGCCCAGGATCTTTGGCGATCGAATTCAATTGCAGCAGGTCCTGATCAACCTGATCAAGAACGGGATCGAGGCCATGGAAGGCATCGATGATCGCCCGCGCGAGCTGGCGATCCGTTCAGCGGCCGACGACGATGGCGCGGTGCTGGTGAGCGTCTCCGACGGCGGCGCCGGTATCAGCGAACAGGCAATGGACCGCCTGTTCATGCCGTTCTTCACCACGAAGTCCTCCGGCATGGGCATGGGCCTGTCGATCTGCCGCTCCATTATCGAGGCGCATGGCGGACGACTTTCCGCCATACCGAACCGGGAGCATGGCGCGACCTTTCAGATCACGCTGCCACTCCATCGAGAGGACGCATCGTGACCGAGCGCGCGGGGCCTTCGCCGACCAAGGAGGACGGCGACCAGCCAATCGTCTTCATCGTCGACGACGACGCGTCCATGCGCCGTGCGCTCACTAATCTATTCGAGTCGGTCGGCCTCAAGGTCGAAGCATTCGGCTCGGCGCCGCAACTCCTGCAGGCCAAGCCGCCAGAAGTCCCCAGTTGTTTGGTGCTCGACATCCGCCTGCCCGGAACAAGCGGCCTAGAGCTGCAGACCGATCTTGCCAAGGCAAATATCCAGACGCCCATCATCTTCATCACCGGTCATGGTGATATTCCCATGACCGTTCGGGCCATGAAGAGCGGCGCGATCGACTTCCTGACCAAGCCGGTTCGCGACCAGGACATCCTGGACGCGGTCCAGGCCGCGATCGAGCGAGACCGCAAGCGCCGCGACCTCAACAAGACGGTATCGAACGTCAGATCACGCTTCGAGTCACTCAGCTCGCGGGAGCGGGACGTCTTGTCACTGGTGACGTCGGGCCTGATGAACAAGCAAGTGGCCGCCCAGCTCGGTTTGGCGGAAATCACCGTCAAGATCTATCGCGGCCAGATCATGCGAAAAATGGGTGCGAAGTCGCTGGCCGACCTCGTGAGGATGAGCGAGGCGCTCGGGATTCGACCCAGCAAGCCCGACGTACAAACCTAAGTATGAGTTTCCAATGGTGGCTGGCAGGTCCACCTTGCACGTTTAGGTATGGCCGTGGCGACGGCAAGCGCAATCCCGAGCGAGGAGCGGACGTCTTGTCAGTGGCTTCGGTCATTTCGGTGCTTGATGATGATCCCTATGTGCGGGCCGCAATCAACAATCTCTTGGAATCCCGCGGATACATTGTCCACACATTCGCCTCCGCCGAGGAGTTTTTGCGGTCGACCGATTCGACCGACACTTCGTGCGTGATCGCGGACGTGCAGATGCCGTCGGTCACTGGAATCGATCTGCTGACGCAGATGCGCGCCCAGGGGTCGGCGACGCCATTCATCTTCATCACCGCTTTCCCGGATGAGAGCGTGCGTGTGCGTGCGCTTAAAGCCGGGGCAAGTTGTTTCCTCGGTAAGCCCTTCGCCGCCTCGGATCTGATGCAATGCCTGGAGGTGGCGCTGGCAGAAGGTGGCGAAACCGTGAAGTGATTGTCCGGCGGTCAGCGAAGGCGACACGCTGACACCAGCACCGCCGCCTCAATCCACCTTGATGTTGGCCGCCTTGATGATCGGCCACCATTTTGCGATCTCGGCCTTCTGGCGGGTGCCGAGCGCTTCTGGCGTGAG
The DNA here is from genome assembly GCF_041357655.1 of Bradyrhizobium sp. DN3. NCBI lineage: Bacteria > Pseudomonadati > Pseudomonadota > Alphaproteobacteria > Hyphomicrobiales > Nitrobacteraceae > Bradyrhizobium > Bradyrhizobium sp. DN3. Next base: position 13,895 of record NZ_JAULLN010000030.1, read on the forward strand.
CTGATCTTTGGGCGTCATCTCCAGGCCCTGGCTTTCGAGTTGCTTCCTCACTCCAGGATCGTTCAGCGCTTCCACGGCCGCCGCATTGAGCTTGGTCACGATCTCCTTCGGCGTCCCTTTCGGCACCCACATGCCCGACCACAGCGTCATGTTGAAACCCTTGAGACCCGCCTCCGCCGCGGTTGGAATCTCCGGCGCCGACGGCAGGCGCTTGTCGTCGGTGATGGCGAAGGCGCGAATGGTGCCGGCGCGGACCTGGTTGATGGAGTTGGAGGTCTGGTCGACGATGAGGTCGATCTGGCCGGCGATGAGATCGTTGAGGGCGGGCGCGGTGCCGCGATACGGCACGTATTGCAGCTTGATGCCGGAGACGCTCTCGAAATAGACGCCGGCGATGTGGCTGCCGGAGCCCGCGCCGGCGGTGCCTGCTGTGGGCGGCGACGGCCGCGACTTTAGCCACTCAATGAACTCTTTCAGCGAGGTCGCGGGCACCGCGTTCTTGCTGACAATGATCATCGGATTGCTCGGCAACAGCACCACCGGCTCGAGGTCGGCGACGAGGTCGTATTTGAGCTTGTAGACGGCACCGTTGGCGACGTGGGTGCCGAGATGGCCGAATGAGATGGTGTAGCCGTCCGGCGGTGACTGCACGGCGCGGCCGACGCCGATCAAGCCGCCCGCGCCGGTGACGTTCTCGATCACCACGGGCTGGCCAAGCGACACCCGCATGCGTTCCGCAAGCACCCGCGCCATTGCATCCGACGGCCCGCCGGCCGCGAATGGCACGATGATTGTGATGGGACGCGTGGGATAATCGTCGGCGCGCGCGGCGCCTGCAACAGCGAGAATAGCAATCAGCGCAGCCCAAGCGGCCTTCATGGTCCTCTCCCCAGCAATGTCTTTATTATTTTGGCCCTCTGCCCGCGTACGGGAAGAGGGATCAATCGTGGCGTATTGCCGCGCTAATCTAAAGCGCGATGAGATTAGGATGAATCGTCATCGCGCTCTAGGTTATCGTTTGAGCATGATCTTTTCGGAAAACCGCTGCACACTTTTCCGGATCATACTCTAGAACTGCGTGTAATCGATCGGCTTGTGGCGATCGAGCGTACGGGTGACCGGCGGCAGTGGATATTTCAGGCCGGTCGCACAGTTGAACAGCATCACGCGGTCGGTCTTGCTGACGCGGCCGTCGGCGAGGCTCTGTTTGTAGGCGGCGTAGGTGGCGGCGCCCTCGGGGCACAACAGCAGCCCCTCCTCGCGCGCAACCTCGCTGAGAGCCGACGAGATCTTGTCGTCGTCGACCGCGACGGCAAAACCCTTGCTCTGCCGCACCGCGCGCAGGATCAGGAAATCGCCGATCGCCTGCGGAACACGAATGCCGGAAGCGATGGTGTGCGCATCCTCCCAGCGCGTCGCATGCTCGGTGCCCTCGTCATAGGCCCGCACCATCGGCGCGCAGCCCGAGGCCTGCACCGCGACCATGCGCGGACGCTTGGGGCCGATGAAGCCGATCTTCTCGAGCTCGTCGAACGCCTTCCACATGCCGATCAGGCCGGTACCGCCGCCGGTCGGATAGAAGATCACGTCTGGCACGTCCCAGCCGAGCTGCTCGGCGAGCTCGAGACCCATCGTCTTCTTGCCCTCGATGCGGTACGGCTCCTTCAGCGTCGACGTGTCGAACCAGCCGACTTTTGCTTTCCCCTCGCCGACGATCTTGCCGCAATCGTCGATATAGCCGTTGACGCGATAGACGGTCGCGCCCTGGAGCTCGATCTCGCTGACATTCACTTCCGGTGTGTCGGCCGGGCAGAAGATCGTAGTCTTGATGCCGCACGACGTCGCATAGGCCGCGAGCGCCGCGCCGGCGTTGCCGTTGGTCGGCATCGCCATGTGCTTGATGCCGAGCGCCTTGCCCATCGACACCGCCATCACGAGGCCGCGCGCCTTGAACGAGCCGGTCGGCAGCCGCCCTTCGTCCTTCACGATGATCTCGCCGCCGCCGAGTTTGGCGCCGAGCTTCGGCAGCCGGATCAGCGGCGTCGTGACTTCGCCGAGGGAGACGATGTCCTTGCATTTGCGCACCGGCAACAACTCGCGGTAGCGCCACATGTCGGCGGGGCGCTGGGCCAAAGCGTCCTTGGTCAGCGCCTTCTTCACCCCGGTGAGGTCGTAGCGCACCAGGAGCGGCTTGCCGGCCTTGGAGAGGTTGTGGACCTGGTCGGCCGCGTAATGATCGCCCTCCATCGCGCATTCGAGATGCGTGACGAAGGTCGGACGTTCGATGGTCAGGTTGTCGTTGTCGTGCATGGGTTGGTTTCCTTCTTATTCTGAGAACAGCTCTCTTTTTCCGTCATTGCGAGCGCAGCGAAGCAATCCAGAGTCTTTCCGCGGAGACAGTCTGGATTGCTTCGCTTCGCTCGCAATGACGGAAGCGGTCAAATATTCAGCACCCGTCCATAAGCATCCAGCACGGATTCCTTCATCATCTCCGACAGCGTCGGATGCGGGAACACCGTGTGCATCAGTTCTTCTTCCGTGGTCTCCAGATTCATGGCGACGACATAGCCCTGGATCAGTTCGGTGACTTCAGCGCCGACCATGTGAGCGCCGAGAAGCTGGCCGGTCTTCTTGTCGAAGATCACCTTGACCAGCCCCTGGTCCTCGCCGAGCGCGATCGCCTTGCCGTTGCCGACGAAGGGGAAGCGGCCGACGCGGATCTCGCGGCCATTCTCCTTGGCCTTGGCTTCGGTGAGACCGACCGAGGCGACCTGCGGATGACAATAGGTGCAGCCCGGGATCATGTTCTTGTCCATGGGGTGCGGATTGAGGCCCTTGATCGCCTCGACGCAGATCACACCCTCATGCTCGGCCTTGTGCGCGAGCATCGGGGGACCGGCGACGTCGCCGATGGCGTAGATCCCGGGGACATTGGTCTTGCCGTGGCCGTCGGCCACGATGATGCCGCGGTCGGTTTTGACCCCCAACTTCTCCAGGCCGAGATTCTCGATGTTGCCGACCACGCCGACCGCCGAGATCACCCGCTCGAACTCAGTTGTGACAGGCTTGCCCTTGCCGTCGTCGATGGTGGCGACGACGCTGTCGGCCTTCTTCTCGAGTTTTGTGACTTTGGTCGAGGACATGATTTTCATGCCCATCTTCTCAAAGCGTTTCCGCGCGAGCCCTGCGATCTCCGCGTCCTCCACGGGGAGGATCTGCGGCAGCACCTCGACCACGGTGACGTCAGAGCCCATGGTGTGGAAGAAGGACGCGAACTCGATGCCGATCGCGCCGGAGCCGACCACCAGCAGCGACTTCGGAATCCGGTCCGGCACCATCGCCTCGAAATAGGTCCAGACCAGCTTCTGGTCGGGCTCGAGCCCCGGCAGAACGCGCGGTCGCGCGCCGGTCGCGATGATGATGTGCTTGGCCTGGTAGGTCCCCTCGCCCAGCGAGCCCTTCGGCGCCTCGGCATCGGACTTTTTCACGGTGACCTTGCCGGGTGCGTCGATCGAGGCCGCGCCCCAGATCACACTGACCTTGTTCTTCTTCATCAGGAAGCCGACGCCCGTGTTCAGCTGCTTCGAGACGCCACGCGAGCGCTGCACCACGGCCTTCGGATCAAACGACACCTTCTCCGCCGACAGGCCGTAATCCTTGGCGTGCTGCATGTAGTGGTAGATCTCGGCTGAACGCAGCAGCGCCTTGGTCGGGATGCAGCCCCAGTTCAGGCAGATACCGCCAAGATACGACTTCTCGACGATCGCCGTCTTGAAGCCGAGCTGGGCGGCGCGGATCGCGGTGACATAGCCGCCGGGACCGGAGCCGATGATGATGACGTCGAAGGATGTATCGGCCATAGCGGCTCCCGTTCAACTCAAGAAGCGCCGCGGGCGCGGCGCTTGAAGACAACAAACCTGACCAGCCATTCGATGATCCCGACCAGGACCAGAATGGCCAGCGCGCTCAACACAATGGGTTGAGCGATGTTTCGCGACAGTTGCTCTCCCGACAGGAAGGCGGATTGAAGAAAATCAAGCCCGATCGGATTGAGCGCGACAACGGCTCCGAGCAGCAGCGATATCCATGGCCAGCGGGTACGGACATGCAAGGTTGCCCCCTCTGCCGCCGCGTCAGACCATCATCATGACGGGATTTTCGATCAGCTGCTTGAACGCACCGATCAGCTCGGCGCCGAGCGCGCCGTCGATGGCGCGGTGATCGCAGGACAAGGTCACGCTCATCATGTTCGCGACCTCGATTTTGCCGCCGCGCACGACGGGACGCTCTTCGCTGGTGCCCACGGCCAGAATGGTCGCGTGCGGCGGATTGATCACGGCGGTGAAGTGGCTGATGCCGTACATGCCGAGGTTGGAGACGGCCGTGGTGCCGCCCTGGTATTCCTCAGGCTTCAGCTTGCGCGAGCGGGCGCGCGCGGCAAAATCCTTCATCTCGTTGGAGATGGTGGAGAGCGTCTTGGTCTCCGCCTTGCGGATGATCGGCGTGATCAGGCCGCCCGGCATCGCCACGGCAACACCGACGTCGGAATGGTGGTGCTTGACCATGCCGCTTTCGGTCCAGCTGACGTTGCAGTTCGGGATTTTCTGCAGCGCCACCGCCATTGCCTTGATGACGAAGTCGTTGACCGAGATCTTGTAGAGCGGCTTCTTCTCCTTGTCCTTGGGAGCAGCCGCATTGATCTCCTCGCGCGCGACCAGCAGCTTGCCGATGTCGCAGTCGATGGTGAGATAGAAGTGCGGGACGTTCTGGATCGACGCGGTCAGGCGCTGCGCGATGGTGCGGCGCATGCCGTCATGCGGGACGATGTCGTAGGTATCAGGCTCGAACAGCGACAGGATCTGCTTGTCCGACATGGTCGGCGCGATCGCTGGCGCCCCGGACGGCGCCGCCGCGGGCGCCTTGAGGCCCTTGCCGGACTTGGCCTGCTCGACGTCGCGCGCGACCACGCGGCCGTGCGGGCCGGTGCCCGTGACCATCGCAACGTCGATGCCGGCTTCCTTGGCGATACGGCGCGCCAGCGGCGATGAGAACACGCGGCCGCCATGGCCGTTGCCGTGCGCCGCGGGAGCTGCAGCCTGCGCCGCCGGTGCGGCGGCAGGTGCCGGCGCCGCCTTCGGTGCGGCCGGAGCAGGTGCCGGTGCCGGCGCAGCAGCAGGTGACTCAGCGGCCTTGGGCGGTGCAGCCGAGGCGGTCGGCTTCGCGGCGCCCGCGGCCTTCACGTCCTCGCCCTCGCCGGCCAGCACCGCGATCACGTCGTTGACCGGGACGTCCTGCGTGCCTTCGGGCACCAGGATCTTGGCGATCGTGCCCTCGTCGATCGCCTCGACCTCCATGGTCGCCTTGTCGGTCTCGATCTCGGCGATGACGTCGCCGGATTTGACCTTGTCGCCTTCCTTCTTCAGCCACTTGGCGAGGTTGCCCTTCTCCATTGTCGGCGAGAGAGCGGGCATCAGGATGTTGATGGGCATGCTGACCTCACGAAGAACTTCTCAAAACGTCGCCTTCGACAGCGAAGACGAACAGACCAGGTTTAGTTGCCGATGTCGCCCTGCCACAGGCGCTCATTGGCGGGATTGGAACGCCACGTCTTCATCATGGTGATGGAGCGGTCGTCGGCAAGATCGATCCAGGGGATGCCGAACTTGTCGAGGATGTCCTTGGACCCTGGGAAGGTGACGGATTCTCCGATCACCACCAGCTTGACCTTGAACAGCGCCAGCGCGCCGGCGCACATCGAGCAGGGCGACAGCGTGGTGTACATGACGGTGTCGTGGAACGTGATCGCGCCGGCCTCGCGCAGGCAGCTCATCTCGCCGTGCAGGATCACATTGTTCTCCTGCACGCGGTTGTTGTGGCCACGGGCGATGATCTTGTTGTCGCGCGTCAGCACCGCGCCGATTGGCAGACCACCTTGCGCGATCGAGGCTTCCGCCTCGCGGATCGCCTCCAGCATGAAATCGTAGTGATAGGATTCGATCGCCACGTCAGTGCCCCTTGCCGCGCGGCGTCGTCGTGCCGGTGTCGGTGGGACGTTCGATCTCGGCCTGGAACATGTCCAGGATCCGGTTCAAGGCGTCCTCCTCGGTGTACTCGCTCTCGCGCGCATAGGCGCGCGCGGCGTGGCGGGCGAGATCGACGAGCAGCAGGCCCCACATGTCGGGCTCCTCGAAGGCGCGCTGGAACGCCATCGACAGCCCGCCGTCCAGCACGAACACGCGCAGGATCTCGACCGCGTCCTCGCGGGTCATGACGTCGGGCGGCAGTGGCTGCTCCTTCGGGCCCGCCATGGTCTACCTGTAGCAGACGGCTTTGGCGGCCTCGACGACTTCCGCCGCCGAGGGCAGCGCGAGCTTCTCCAGGTTCGCGGCATAAGGCATCGGCACGTCCTTGCCGGAGACGCGCGTAACCGGCGCGTCGAGATAATCGAAGGCGTTCTCCATGATGCGCGCGGCGATCTCGGCGCCGACGCCGCTCTGGGCCCAGCCCTCCTCCACCGTCACCGCACGGCCCGTCTTCTTGACCGAGTTGATGATGGTCTCGGTGTCCATCGGTCGCAGCGTGCGCAGGTCGATCACCTCAGCCTCGATGCCGTCCTTGGCGAGCTCGTCGGCGGCCTTCAGCGCATAGGTCATGCCGTTCGACCAGGAGATGATGGTGACGTGGCTGCCGGAGCGCACGATGCGCGCCTTGCCGATCGGAATCACGAAATCGTCGAGCTTGGGCACTTGGCCGGTGTGACCGTAGAGCACCTCGTTCTCGAGGAAGATCACCGGGTTGGGATCGCGGATCGCGGCCTTGAGCAGACCCTTGGCATCGGCCGCGGAATACGGCGCGACCACCTTGAGACCGGGAATGTGCGAGTACCAGGCCGAATAGTCTTGGCTGTGCTGGGCGGCAACGCGCGCAGCGGCACCGTTGGGCCCGCGGAACACGATCGAGCAGCCCATCTGGCCGCCGGACATGTACAGCGTCTTGGCCGCGGAGTTGATGATCTGGTCGATCGCCTGCATGGCGAAGTTGAAGGTCATGAACTCGACGATCGGCTTGAGGCCGGTCATCGCGGCACCGACGCCGACGCCGGCAAAGCCGTGCTCGGTGATCGGGGTGTCGATCACGCGCTTGGCGCCGAACTCCTGGAGCAGACCTTGGGTGACCTTGTAGGCGCCCTGATATTCGGCGACCTCTTCACCCATCACGAAGACATCGGCGTCGCGGCGCATCTCTTCGGCCATGGCATCGCGCAAGGCTTCGCGGATGGTCTGCGTCACCATCTCGGTGCCGGCAGGCACCTCCGGATCGGGCTCGGCCACGGCCTGCGGCGCGGCTGGCGCGGCCTTGGGCTGAGGCGCTTCGGCCTTTGCAGCGGCGGGCGGAGCGGACTCCGCAGCCTTCTCCTGCTTGGCCGGTGCGGGTGCTTTCGCGAGATCGGCGGCGCTCTCGCCGTCGGCGAGGATGGTCGCGATCGGCGTGTTGACCGCGACGTCAGCGGTGCCCTCGGGGATCAGGATCTTGCCGAGCGTGCCCTCATCGGTCGCCTCGACCTCCATCGTCGCCTTGTCGGTCTCGATCTCGGCGATGACGTCGCCCGACTTGATCGGCTCGCCCTCTTTCTTCAGCCATTTGGCGAGGTTGCCCTTCTCCATCGTGGGCGACAACGCGGGCATCAGCACTTGAATTGGCATATCGACTCCAAAAGAAAGCTTGCGCGCGTTCAGCGATAAACGTCGGTCCAGAGCTCGGCGGCATCCGGCTCGGGATCATGTTGGGCGAAATCGGCGGATGCGTTGACGACGTCGCGCACCTCGGCGTCGATCGCCTTCAGATCCTGCTCGGTGACCTTGGCCGCCAAGAGGCGGTTACGCACCTGCTCGATCGGGTCCTGGTCATGGCGGACCTTCTCGACCTCCTCACGCGTGCGATATTTTGCAGGATCGGACATCGAGTGGCCGCGATAGCGGTAGGTCTGCATCTCCAGGATGTAGGGACCCTTGCCGGCACGGCACCAGGCCGCCGCCTCCTCGCCCGCAGCCTTCACGGCGCGGACATCCATACCGTCGACCTGCTTGCCGGGAATGTTGAAGGACGCGCCGCGCTTGGAAAAATCCTGCTGCGCCGAGGCGCGCGAGACCGAGGTGCCCATGGCGTAGCGGTTGTTCTCGATGACAAAGATCACCGGCAGTTTCCAGAGCTCCGCCATGTTGAAGCTCTCATAGACCTGGCCCTGGTTGGCCGCACCGTCGCCGAAATAGGTGACGCTGACATTGCCGTTGCCACGATAGTGATTTGCGAAGGCGAGACCTGTGCCGAGCGAGACCTGCGCGCCGACGATGCCGTGGCCGCCGTAAAAGTGCTTCTCCTTGCTGAACATGTGCATGGAGCCGCCCTTGCCCTTGGAATAGCCGCCGCGGCGACCCGTGAGCTCGGCCATGACGCCGTTGGCCTCCATGCCGGTGGCGAGCATGTGGCCGTGATCGCGATAGCCGGTGATGACCTGATCGCCCTCTTTCAGGGCCATCTGCATGCCAACCACCACGGCCTCCTGGCCGATATAGAGGTGGCAGAAGCCACCGATTGCGCCCATGCCGTAGAGCTGGCCGGCCTTTTCCTCGAAGCGCCGGATCAGGAGCATATCGCGGAGCGCCTTGAGCTCCTGCTCCCTGGTGAATTCCGGGGGCGAACCGCCGTCGGTCTTGTCCTGTGGAGTGCTTGCGGCGGCTTTCTTGGGTGCGGCCATGGGAATTCCGGGTCAGAGAAAACTTTCGCCCTCTCTAACCCAAGTCAAACACCGTTGGAAAGCACCGCGGCGGCATGGCACGATTTTCATTATGCCGCACTGCAACGTGATCGTAATATTGGAAAATCTTTGGCGCCGATCGGGCAACAAATCGATGCAACGCTGCCGAACGCTCAGATTCGTGACCGCGTCAAGAAGCGTTGAGGCGACCGGGACCTGACATTCGGAATGGGCGGCGCCGAAACGACGCCGCCCTCTCCGCCGACCGATCAGAAGAAGCCGAGCTTCTTCGGGCTGTAGCTGACCAGGAGATTCTTGGTCTGCTGGTAGTGATCGAGCATCATCTTGTGGGTCTCGCGCCCGACGCCTGACTGCTTGTAGCCGCCGAAAGCCGCATGCGCGGGATAGGCGTGGTAGCAGTTGGTCCAGACCCGGCCGGCCTGGATCTCCCGGCCGAAGCGGTAGCAACGGTTGGCATCGCGGCTCCAGACGCCCGCCCCGAGACCGTAGAGCGTGTCGTTGGCGATCGCGAGCGCCTCCTCGTCGGTCTTGAAGGTCGTGACCGAGACCACGGGGCCGAAGATCTCCTCCTGGAAGATCCGCATCTTGTTGTGGCCCTCGAACACGGTCGGCTGCACGTAGAAGCCGCCGGCGAGATCGCCTGCGAGCTCGGCACGTCCGCCGCCGGCCAGCACCTTCGCGCCCTCCTGCTTGCCGATATCGATATAGGAGAGGATCTTGGACAGCTGCTCGCTCGAGGCCTGCGCGCCGATCATGGTGGTGGCGTCGCGCGGATCGCCCTGCTTGATCGCGGCAACGCGCTTCAGCGCCCGCTCCATGAAGCGGTCATAGATATCCGCATGCACCAGCGCCCGGCTCGGACAGGTGCAGACCTCGCCCTGGTTCAGCGCGAACATGACGAAGCCTTCGATCGCCTTGTCGAAGAAGTCGTCGTCCTCGGAAGTGACGTCCTTGAAGAAGATGTTCGGCGACTTGCCGCCGAGCTCCAGCGTGACGGGAATGAGGTTCTGGCTGGCATATTGCATGATCAGCCGGCCCGTCGTGGTCTCGCCGGTGAACGCAATCTTGGCGATGCGCGGGCTGGAGGCGAGCGGCTTACCGGCTTCCAGGCCAAATCCGTTGACGATGTTGAGGACGCCCGGCGGCAGGATGTCGGCGATGATCTCGGCCCAGACCATGATCGAGGCCGGCGTCTGCTCGGCGGGCTTGAGCACCACGCAATTGCCGGCGGCCAGCGCAGGCGCAAGCTTCCAGCAAGCCATCAGCAGCGGGAAGTTCCAGGGAATGATCTGGCCGACCACGCCGAGCGGCTCGTGGAAATGATAGGCGATGGTGTCGTGATCGATCTCGCCGATCGAGCCTTCCTGGGCGCGCACGACGCCGGCGAAGTAGCGGAAGTGATCGATGGCGAGCGGCAGGTCGGCGGCGCGGGTCTCGCGGATCGGCTTGCCATTGTCCCAGGTCTCGGCGATGGCGAGGCGCTCGAGATTCTCTTCCATGCGATCGGCGATCCGGTTCAGGATCGCGGCGCGCTCGGCGACGCTGGTGCGGCCCCACGCGGCTTTCGCCGCATGCGCCGCGTCGAGGGCCGCCTCGACGTCCTGCGCGTCGGAGCGCGCGATCTTGCAGACGACCTGGCCGGTTACCGGCGAGGCATTGTCGAAATACTTGCCCGAGATCGGCGCGACGAATTTGCCGCCGATGAAATTGTCATAGCGTTCGGCGAAGGGAACTTTGGTGACGCTGAGGAATTCCACCTTGTTCATTGATCACTCCCGATTGTTTGCTGTTCGCGCAATTCGTCGCGTGGTCGCGACTTGCGCCGACGATGATGCGGGAGGTGTTTTCTGTCAGCCCGGGCGCGAGCGATGATGGCGCCGACCTGTCGCAGTTCTGCGACAGTCGTGGGTGAGGCAGCGCAAGATTGAGCACTTGCAGCTTCCACACCGTCATTGCGAGCGCAGCGAAGCAATCCAGACTGTCCCCGCGGAAAGATTCTGGATTGCTTCGCTTCGCTCGCAATGACGATCGAGGAAGCAGTTGCGTTCAGTGGTTCAGCTCGAACCGCTTCAGCTTCCGATGCAGCGTGGCGCGGCTGACGCCGAGGGCCTTGGCGGCCGCCGAAACGTTGCCACCCGCGCGGAGCATCGCCCGCTGCAACACCGCGCGCTGACCGCCGGCAAGGTGGTCGTGTGCAGTGTCGCCGCCGAGGAGATCGGCCGCGGGCACCGGCTGCAGTGCCCGGCCGAGGGCGATCCCGAGTCCGATCCGGGCAGCGCGGGTTGCGCCGATCACGAGATCGTCCGCATCAACGGCGATGAGGCCGCCGCAACTGCCGTCCGGGCCCTGCGTCAGAACGATGCGGGCATGGCTGAAGGCCCTGCGAAACAGGTCGGCCTCGATACGCTTGGCCGCCTCGCCCGCCGCCAGCGCGATCAGACTGGAGAACGCGTCGGTGCGGTCGGCGCGGCAGGAGGAGACGTCGAGCACGCCTGCCAGCGCCGCCTCGTGGTCGTAGATCGGAACGGCGGTGCAGCTCAAAAGCGTGTTGCGGGCGAAGAAGTGCTGGTCGCGATCGATCGTCAGCGGACGCTGCTCGACGAGGCAGGTGCCGATGCCGTTGGTGCCCTCGTGCTCCTCGCTCCAGAGCGCGCCGGTCCACAGCCCCCAGGATTGAAACGTCGCATCGTCCCCCGGCGTGCCACGGCGATCGACCGGAACGCCCTCGCCATCCGCGAGCAACACGCAACAGCCGCTCGCGCCGACGGCCTGATACAGCCGGTCCATCGCACCTTGCGCGGCCGCCAGCAGCGGCGCGATGCGCTCGCGGGCCTGATCCAGCTCGGCTTCGGTGAGCCGCATCGGTGAGCTGCGGCCGGCGGGATCGAGATGATGCAATCGGGACGAACGACGCCACGAGGCCACGAGCGCGGACCGGGCCGCCTGGCCTGACGCGATGGCGGCCTCGACGCGGGCCGCGTGATGCGGGGGCGTTGACCCATTCATCACTTGTTTCCTCCGGAAGGCAGTCTAGGCAGTACCGGCACGGCCCGGTTGATCTGCGTCAATCTTGGGCGACTGCGAGGCATGAGCCCCCTTGCTGTGGCGCCGTCAAGGCAGCCGACCGCTTCTTGGCCTACGACTTTCGGTACAGTTGAGGGCTGAGTTGGCGCCGATCGGCAGCCGCTTTCGTTGCCGGTTTCGAATGCAGCGAAAACGCTATTTCGCCGGTATCATCCGAACGAGATCATGCGGATTGACATAGTCGAGCTGGTAGCGCGCCCGCTCGTCCAGCATATCAGGATCGATCCTGGACGTGCGCAGCAACGAGACGCGCTGCTCGCTCCTGGCGCGCTCGCGCTTGAGCTGTGCCAGCTCGCTGGTCAGCGCGATGATCTCCTGGTCGAGCTCCTGGCGGGCATTGAGGCCGTATTTGCCGGTGTAGGCGTTGACACCGAAATAGCCGACGATCGCCGCCGCCATCGCATAGAGGGCAAGGCCGGTCAGGATCGATTTCAGGCGCGCGCGGGAGACCATCTTGGGAAGATGGGGCAGGTTGGTTAAGGGAGTGCTAATCGTCCTCTCCCTGCGCGTCGCTCCAGCCGCCGATCGCGGCGAGGCAAGCTATCTCCACGCGTCATGGCCGGGCCTGTCCCGGCCATCCACGTGCTTTGCCTGGGATGACGAAGAACGTGGATGCCCGGGACAAGCCCGGGCATGACGGAGAGTTGAGCGGCCGTGGCTTCCAGTTTCAGCCGTGATGCTTCGCGACGTGGGCGGCGAAGGCGTCGATATAGGCCTGGAGCACAGGCTTCAGCGACTCCTTGACCAGATTGCCCTCGGCATCAAAGGCGTCGCCAATGGCGTTCAGATAGGTCTCCGGCTGTTGCATGATCGGGCCGGTAATACCAGGCAGGATGGTTTGCAAATGCTTGGCCGCGCTGACCCCGCCGAGCGGGCCCGGCGAATTGGAGATGATGCCGACCGGCTTGCCATTGAAGGAGCTCTTGCCATAGGGCCGCGAGGCGACGTCGATGGCGTTCTTCAGAGCACCAGGGATGGAGCGGTTGTATTCGGGCGTGACGAAGATGACGCCGTCCGACTTCTGAAGCTTATCGCGGAACGCCAGCCAGTCCGCGGGAGGCGCGCCCTCGAGGTCCTGATTGAAGAACGAGATGCCGGCCGGCGTGATCACCTCGAGCTTGAGCGAGCTAGGTGCGAGCTTGGCGAGCGCATTGGCGATCTTGAGCGAAAAGCCGGCCTTGCGCACGCTGCCGGCGATTACGACGATATTGTAGGCCATGGAATGTCCTTCGAACTTGAGCGGGAGTGCCGGGAGCGCACTTAAGCGATCCGGACCAATGGATGCAAGTGCATGAACCGGCTCGATTTGGAAACGCTGCGTTTCTCGAACGTACCCCTTGGCTTCTCCGGGCGACATCGCGCCCTTTGGCTGTTGGCCAAAACATTCGGGCCGCCAAGCGGCGGCCCGATCTCTCGCCCAAACGGCTAACTCCGATCAGATCGTCGGATTCCACGCCGACGGAATCAGGCGATATTTGGCGCCGTCCTTCACGACATGCCCGACCGACGGGAAGGTGAAGTGGAAGCCGATCACGGTCGCCTTCTCGGCCGCCGCCATGTCGTAGAATTTGTGACGGGTCGCTTGCGCCATCGCGGCATCATAGTCGAACATCACATGCCAGTCCGGATTGCGCAGGAAGAATTCCGGAATGTTGGTGACATCGGACTGGATGAGCACCTTGGCATCGCCCGATGCGACCGCGAACGAGGTGTGGCCTGGCGTGTGACCCGGCGTCGCGATCGAGGTGATGCCGGGCGCGACCTCCTTGCCCCACTCGTACTTGGTGACCTTGGACTCGAGGCCGGCAAAGGTCTTCTTCACGTTGGCGAAATAGTTCTTCATCATCGGGTTGGACTCCGCCTTGGCGACGTTGTCCTCGCTGGTCCAGAACTCCCAGTCCTCGCCCGGCACCATGATCTCTGCATTCGGGAAGGCGAGCGTGCCATCGGCGAGACGGAGGCCGTTGGTGTGGTCGGGATGCAGATGCGACAGCAGCACGACATCGATGTTCTTCGGGTCGACGCCAGCGGCCTGGAGATTTTGCAGGGTGCGGCCGACAGCGCCCTTGCTCGGCTCGAGATTGGCGACGCCGTTGCCGGTATCGATCAGCACGAGCTTGGAGCCGGTGTTGATGAGCTGCGGATTGAACGGCACCGTGACCATGCCCTTCGGCATGTAGGCCGCCTCGCCCGCGGCCAGCGCCTCGTCCTTCGGTATGTTGACGACGAACTTCTCCGGCATCGGGAAGGTGCGCGCACCATCGTTGATCGACGTGCACTCGTAGCTGCCGACCTTGTAGCGGTAGAAGCCCGGCGCCTGCGTCCCAGCCGGCTGCACTGAGGCATTGGCGGTGGTCGGTCCAAGCCCGGTAACGGCGGCCGCACTGAGGGCGGCGGCACCTGCGAGCAGGTGACGGCGATTGAGGTCGGTCATGCAGAGGTCCCCTTCTGAACGCCTTGCGGTTTTTCCGCTTTCAACGGCGGCGGGAATAATCCCCCGCTTCGCTCAGAAGGCAAGTCCCTTCTTCCGGTGATGTGCCGTCTCACATCACGATAATTTATTTGGGTTGATGGGGAATTTTTTCGCCGATCACCTGTCTGCGCCAGTATCGCCTCGGTGCCTGGCCGTAGACTCGCTTGAAAGCGTGCCCGAAGGCGCTCTCCGACGAGTATCCAAGCTGCGCGGCCGTTGCCGAAACGGTCGCTCCACGTCGAAGAAGATCGCGTGCAAGCCGCATTCGCCATCTAAGCAGGTAGTCGAGCGGCGCCAGCCCCACCAGCGACTTGAACCGCTTCGAAAACGCGGATCGCGACATGGCGATCGCTTCGGACAATGCTTCCAGGGTCCAGGGGTGAGCGGCGTCTTCGTGCATCAGCCTGATGGCCTTGCCGATCCTGGCGTCGACCAGTGCGTTGATCCATCCCAAACCCTCGCCGGCATCCTGATCCAGCGCCGCGCGGAGCACCTGGACGAGCAGGACGTCGGCAAGCCTGTCGGTGAGTACGGCCGCTCCGATTCCCGTCCCCCTGATTTCAAGGTCGAGAATCTCGAGCGTGGAATGAATGACGGCTGCCGATGGACTGCGCGACGGTATGAGCAGAAAGCGAGGGAGCGCATCGAGCAGCAACCCGGCGTCCGACGCTTCGAAACCGAAACTGCCGGCAAGCAGAACGGTATCGCGGCCCGCGTGACGCGCGACATCCGACTGCGTCCAATCGAACGCCGCTATACCGTCTTCGGGAGCAAGGCGTTGGTCGTTGGCCAGAACATAGGCTGGTGCATTGGCCAGAAGAAAGCAGTCGCCGGAGACAAGCCGATGATGGGCTTCGTCGCCGAAATCGATCCAGCAATCACCTCGGATGACCGCGCCGAACTTAAGGGCGGGTTTGGCCGGGAACCGATACGACCAATTGCCGCCCGCCTCGAACCTCGTGCAACGCGCAGCGCGAACGTTCAGGAGCGAGAAGACCTGAGACAGCGGGTCCGAGGTCTTGTGCCTATCCGAGGGTTTGTCCAAGGCTTGATCCGATCTCGACGATTTTCGAGCATTTCGAGCATAGATCATCCTCGATTCCGATGCGAAGTTCATCTCGCAACGAATTGCGTGGAACATCTATGACAGGCATCGCAGGCAAGGTCATCGCCATCACGGGCGCCAGCAGCGGAATTGGCGAAGCCGCCGCCCGGCATCTCGCAGAACGTGGCGCCATCGTGATCCTCGGCGCACGGCGCGCCGACCGGCTGCAGATTCTGGCCGCGAGCATCGCCTCAAAGGGCGGAAAGGCGTCGTACCTCGTCACCGACGTCAGGCAACGCGAGGATGTCGCCAGGCTCGTCGGACTTGCCACGGACCGATACGGGAAGCTGGACGTCCTGATCAACAATGCGGGGATTGCCCCGATTTCCCGCCTTGACGACCTGAGGGTCGACGACTGGGACGACATGATCGACGTGAACGTGAAAGGCGTGCTCTACGGAATCGCGGCCGCCCTGCCCGTCTTTCGACGTCAGGGCTTCGGTCATTTCATCAACACCCTGTCGACCGCCGGCATCAAGATCGTTCCGACAATGGCGGTCTACGCGGGATCGAAGAATGCCGTCAGGGCGATTTCCGAAGGGCTTCGTCAGGAGGCCGGCCCCTCGGCTCGGGTGACAACCATCTCACCCGGTTATGTCGACACCGAACTGCCGTCCTCCATGACGGATTCCGCGTTGCGGGAGCAAGGACAGGCAAGCATGAAGGCGATGGCCATTCCGGCGAGCGCAATCGCGGAGGCGATGGCCTTCGCGATTGCGCAGCCGGATAGCGTGGACGTCGGCGAGATCGTCATTCGCCCCACGGCTCAGGCATAAATTCGATCAGGCCTGGACACCGTTGCGCGTCACGACTTATTCGGGTTGATGAGGAATTTTTCGCCGGTGGCACGTTTGGCGTACACCGCGATGTTGGCGGGATCGAGCGCCTCGGCAAGCGACACCACCTTGGTGTAGTGGCTGGCGAAGGTGGTCTTGAGCTCGGACGCGACGCGCTGGCGCAGGCGACCGATCTCGGCCGGACCGATCTTCTGGAGGAACGGCGTGAGCAGCCAGCCGCCGACGCCCCAGCTCAGGCCAAACGAGCGGTTCAGCTCGGTCGGGCGCGTGTCGAGGCTGCCGTAGATATAGACCTGCTTGTAGACGTTGGAGCCGTAGCGGCTGTATTCCTTCGCGGTCTTGCTGGCCGCGATCTCCATCGCGGTGAGAATCTGGCTCGCCAACTTGCCGCCGCCAATAGCGTCGAAGGCAATCGTGGCGCCGGTCTCGACCAGCGCGTTGGTGAGGTCGTCCATGAAGCTCGCCGCGCTGGAATCCACGACATGCTTGGCGCCGATCTTGTGCAGGATGTCGGCCTGCTCCTTGCTGCGCACGATGTTGACGAGACCGACGCCGTCCTTAATGCAGATCTTGTTGAGCATTTGGCCGAGATTGGAGGCGGCGGCCGTGTGCACGAGCGCCTTGTGGTTCTCGCGCCGCATCGTCTCGGTCATGCCGAGCGCGGTCAGCGGATTGACGAACCAGGAGGCGCCGTCGGCCGCCGTGGTGCCTGCCGGCAGCTCCATGGCGTCGCGGACCTTCAGCACGCGATATTGCGTGTACATGGCGCCGCCGATCATCGACACCGTTTTGCCCATCAGCGCCTTCGCCGCATCCGATGATCCGGTCCGGATCACCGTGCCGGCGCCTTCGTTGCCGACCGGCAATGACTGATCGAACCTGGCCGCCATCATCCGCATCGCGCCCTCAGGCATTTTCGCGGTGATCACCGGTGCGTCCTTCGTGCCGGAAGCCTGAGCCGCCGACATGTCGGCGGCCCCGATCAGGAGCCCGAGGTCGGAGGGGTTGATCGGCGTGGCTTCGACGCGGACCACGACCTCATCGTCGGCCGGCTCCGGTGTCGGGACATTCACGAGGGACAATTCCAGCTCGCCGCTCTTCTTGAGCAGCGAACGCAGCTGCAGTCCGGTCTTGCCGTCGCTCATGTCGATCCTCCCCTGTCCGTCTTTTCGCGAGTCGAAGCGCCGGCTTATGCCAGCGCCTTCAGTGCCGCCTTGCCGCCATAGAGCGCCTGCTTGCCGAGCTGCTGCTCGATGCGCAGGAGCTGGTTGTATTTGGCGGTGCGGTCGGACCGCGCAAGGGAGCCGGTCTTGATCTGACCGCAATTGGTGGCGACCGCGAGGTCGGCGATGGTGGAATCCTCGGTCTCGCCGGAGCGGTGCGACATGACCGAGGTGTAGCCGGCCTTGTGCGCCATCTCGACGGCGGCGAGCGTCTCGGTCAGCGTGCCGATCTGGTTGACCTTGATCAGGATCGAGTTGGCCCGGCCCGCTTTGATGCCTTCGGCGAGGCGCTTGACGTTGGTGACGAAGAGATCGTCGCCGACGAGCTGGCACTTCTTGCCGATGAGGTCGGTGAGCTCCTTCCAGCCGTCCATGTCGTCTTCCGACATGCCGTCCTCGATGGTCACGATCGGATAGCGCGCGACGAGGTCCGCAAGGTACTTGGCCTGCTCGGAGATCGAGCGGGACTTGCCCTCACCTTCATAGACATACTTGCCGTCCCTAAAGAACTCGGTCGAGGCGCAGTCGAGCCCGAGCACGATGTCGGAGCCCGCCTTGAAGCCGACCTTGCCGATCGCGTTCATGACGAAGTCGAGCGCCGCGTCCGCCGACGGCAGGTTCGGGGCGAAGCCACCCTCGTCGCCGACATTGGTGTTGTGGCCGGCCTTCTTCAGCTCCGACTTGAGCGTGTGGAAGACTTCCGCACCGTAGCGCAGGCCCTCGGCAAAGCTCGACGCGCCGACCGGCAGGATCATGAATTCCTGGAAGTCGATCGGGTTGTCGGCGTGCACCCCGCCATTGATGATGTTCATCATCGGCACCGGCAAGAGCCGCGCCGAGGTACCGCCGACATAACGGTAGAGCGGCATGTCGAGCGAGTTCGCGGCCGCCTTGGCGCAGGCCAGCGACACACCGAGGATGGCGTTGGCGCCCAGCCGGCTCTTGTTCGGCGTGCCGTCGAGGTCGATCATGATCTGGTCGATCTGGGCCTGCTGCTCGACATCGAGGCCGCTCAGGGCCTCGAAGATCTCGCCATTGACGGCGCTGACTGCCTTGGAGACGCCCTTGCCGAGATAGCGGGCCTTGTCACCGTCGCGCAGTTCCACTGCCTCATGGGCGCCAGTCGAGGCTCCCGACGGCACCGCGGCGCGGCCGAGCGCGCCGTCTTCCAGCACGACATCGACCTCGACGGTGGGATTGCCCCGGCTATCGAGGATTTCGCGGCCGATGATGTCGATGATGGCGGTCATGATGTGCACTTCCGTTCGTTAGGGCTGATCGGTGTCGCGGGTCTTACACGGGCCGCAAGCAAATGTGAACGCTTGGACGAGCCGCTTCGACTGACGCATGAAGAACCTCAGACTATGCTCGACGGCATCTCGTCTGCGCGTCCAACCTCAATCCTAGACAGTCGGGGTAACGCCATGAATCGCCGCCAGTTTCTTGCCTCGAGCGCCGCCCTCCTCGCCGCCCGCCCAAGTTTTGCGCAGGAAGGCCCGTTCCGGACGAAATACTTCCCGATCAGCCCAGGCATCGGCCTGCACGATCTCACGCCCGCTCCTGACGGCACCGTGTGGTTCACGGCGCAGGGCAAAGGCCTGCTCGGCAGGCTCGATCCAAAGGATGGCACCTTCAAGACGGTCAGCCTCGGCCAGGGCGCCGCCCCGCACGGCGTGACCATCGGCCCCGACGGCGCGCCATGGATCACCGAGGGCGGCCAGAATGCGATCGCGCGGGTCGATCCCGGCGATCTCAAGGTCACGCTGTTCCGCCTGCCGGAAAAGTTCGCCTCCGCCAATCTCAACACCGGCGTGTTCGATAAGGAAGGCACCTACTGGTTCACCGGCCAGTCCGGCTATTACGGCCGGCTTGTGCCGAAATCCGGCGAGATGACGGTCTTCAAGGCACCAAAAGGCATCGGGCCCTATGGCATCACCGTGACGCCCAAGGGCGACATCTGGTACGCCTCGCTTGCCGGCAGCTACATCGCCAAAGTCGATCTTGCAAACGGCAATGCCCGCGTCGTGCAGCCGCCGACACCGAATGCGGGCTCACGGCGCGTCTGGTCGGATTCAAAGAGCCGGATCTGGGTCAGCGAGTGGAATAGCGGGCATGTCTCGGTGCACGATCCCGCCGACGGCTCGTGGAAGACGTGGAAGCTGCCGGGCGAACGTCCCCGCGCCTATGCCGTCTATGTCGACGACAAGGACAAGGTCTGGCTGAGCGATTTCTCCGCCAACGCCATCGTCCGTTTCGATCCCGCGACCGAGCGGTTCAACGTCTTCGCCAGCGACAAGGCCAATGCCAATGTGCGCCAGCTCGACGGCAGGCCGGGCGAGCTGTGGGGTTGCGAGTCCGGCAACGACCGGATCGTCATGATCCAGACGATCGCGGCCGGTTGACGGCCGCGACATTTGCGTCCATCCCGGCATCCGAAACAGGATGTGACGACGATGGCGAAGAAATCCCTCCAGCTCGGTCGTGCGGTCGAGTGGCCGCACACACCGGAAGAAGCCCAGCTCGACCGCGTGCCCAATCCGCAAAAGGGCACCGACTACCTGGTGCGCTTCACCGTGCCGGAATTCACCTCGCTCTGCCCGGTGACGGGCCAACCGGATTTCGCGCATCTGATGATCGACTACGCGCCGGGTGCGTGGCTGCTGGAGTCGAAATCGCTGAAACTCTACATCGCGAGCTTCCGCAATCACGGCGCCTTCCACGAGGACTGCACCGTAATGATCGGCAAGCGCATCGCGAGCGAGATCAAGCCGAAATGGCTGCGCATCGGCGGCTATTGGTATCCGCGCGGCGGCATCCCGATCGACGTGTTCTGGCAGACCGGCCGTGTGCCGAAGGGCCTGTGGGTGCCTGAGCAAGGCGTCGCGCCCTATCGCGGGCGGGGCTAGAGCATGATCCGGAAAAGTGTGAAGCGGTTTTCCGAAAAGATCATGCTCAAACAAAGAGCTAAAGCGAGATGACGATTCAACCCAATCTCATCGCGCTTTAGCGTCCTCTTGTCCCACTTGGCGCGGCCTTGACCGAGGCTGCTCAGGCCCGCGCGTCTGACGGCGCCCGCTGCTTGAGCAGCCGGGCGCAGAGGAAGCCCAGCACCACCATGATCACGGCGCTCGCGGACAGGGTCGGCATCTTGCCGGCATGCTGGAGGCCGAAGCCATAGGCGAGCGGCCCCACGGTCTGCCCCATGAAGAAGAAGAACGAATGCAGCGACAGCGCGGTGGCGCGCGCCTCGACCGAGAGTTCGCTGGCGAAGACCTGCAGACAGCCATGGGCGATGTAGAAGCCCCATCCCATCACGATGAGATTCAGGGCCTGCACCTCCCAGCGTGGCCCGAAGGCGACGGCAATGAGCTGTGAGGCAACCAACGTCATGCCCGCGATCATCATGCCCTTCATGCCGAGCCACGGCAGCAGGCGCGACACCGTCAGTGTGTAGAACAAGCCGCCGACCGCAAAGCCCGCGATGACGATACCGGCGATCGAGAGCGAGGTCTGCCCGAGCTCGAACAGGAACGAGGCGATGTAGGGAAACAGGCCGAGCACGCAACAGCCCTCGATGAACACGGCCGAGTAGCAGACATAGGCGTTCGGATTGGTGAAGATGGTGCGATAGCCGGCCTTCAGCGCCGATAGGCTGGTCTTCGGTGGATGCTTAACCTTGGCGCCGTGAAAGCCGGCGGCAACCGCGATCGAGGCGGCGATCACGAGCACGCCGAGCACTGCGAGCACGCCACGCCAGCCGAGAAAATCGCCGATCAGCCCGGAGGCCGAGGCGCCGAGCAGATTGCCGGTCATCGCGCCGGCGAGCGTGCGGCTGATCGCGACCTGGCGTTTCTCCGGCCCAACGAGATCGCTGGTCAGGCTCAACGCCACCGGAAACACGCCGCCGGAGCCGATGCCGGCGAGGATGCGGGTCGCAAACAAAACCGAGAACGAGGTCGAGAGCGCGCCGAGGATGTTGGCAAGGCCGAGCAGCGCGAGGCAGCCGATCATCAGCCGCGTCTTGCCGAACAGATCGGCGGCAGCGCCAACGATGGGCTGGATGATAGAGAAGGTGAAGGCGAACACCGCGGCAAAGCCCGCGGCGGTCGCGATGCTGACGCCAAAGTCCTCGGCGACATGCGGCAGCACCGGATCGAGCGCGCGTGCCGAGAGCGCTGCGGCGAAGCTTGCGCCTGATATGACGTAGAGCGCTGTCGGCAAGCCGTGATCGTGCGGCCGCGCCTCGCCGTGCTGCATCAGCGCGGGCCGGTTTTGACAGATTCTTTGGCGAGCGCGTCGAACGCCATCAGTCTAGCGATCAGCCCCTCGAACTGGCGCAGCGGCACCATGTTGGGGCCATCGGAGGGCGCGCGATCAGGATCGGGATGGGTCTCGATGAAAACGCCAGCAACGCCAACGGCAACAGCCGCGCGTGCCAGCACCGGCACGAATTCGCGCTCGCCGCCCGACGACGTCCCCTTCCCGCCCGGCTGCTGCACCGAATGGGTGGCATCGAAGATCACGGGAGCGCCGGTGGTGCGCGCCAGGATCGGCAGCGCGCGCATGTCGGAGACCAGCGTGTTGTAGCCGAAGGAGGCGCCGCGCTCGGTGACGAGCACGTTGGGATTGTTCGCGCTCGTGATCTTGGTCACGACATTCGCCATGTCCCAGGGAGCCAGGAACTGGCCCTTCTTGACGTTGACCACCTTGCCGGTCGCGGCCGCAGCGAGCAGCAGGTCCGTCTGCCGGCAAAGGAAAGCGGGAATCTGCAGGACGTCGACGGCCTGCGCCACCTCGGCGCATTGCGTGGCCTCGTGCACGTCCGTCAGCACCGGCAAGCCAAGCGAGGAACGGATCTCCGCGAAGATCGGTAGCGACTGCGCGAGGCCGAGCCCGCGCGCCGCGGATGCGCTGGTGCGGTTGGCCTTGTCGAACGAGGTCTTGTAGACGAGGCCGATCTTCAGCCGCGCGGCGATCTCCTTCAGCGCGGAGGCGACCTCCAGCGCATGCTGGCGGCTCTCGAGCTGGCACGGCCCGGCAATGACCGAGATCGGCAGGTCATTGCCGAATTTGACCGTGCCAATGGTGACGACCGGCGCCGCTGACGTCGAAGAGCTCAAGGCAAATCCCTCGTTTCGGCGCGACCATAGCCCCGATGAGGGTCGGATCAACCCTATTCGGCCAGGGCGGTCAGAATATCAGGGTTGCGCCAGGGTTCCTCGCCGCGCGAGGGATCGCTACTTCACCACTGAGAAGGCGGTCGGCGCCAGGACCTGGCTGACGATGTTGGCGACGATCTGGCCGTCGGCTTCGCTCTCGGCGCGCGCTTTCATCCAGTCGGGATCGGCAATGAACTTGCCCCACTTCGTCTCGCGCTCGGCGAGCGACTCCCAGGCCAGGAAATAGGTCAGCTCCTGGTTGGATTCACCGATCAGCGTGGTGAAGAAGCCGGCCTGCTTGATGCCGTGCTTCTCCCAGATCTTCAGCGTGGCGGTCTCGAACCGCTTGAGCAGTGCCGGCAGCCGGCCGGGGACACAGTGATAAACGCGCATCTCGTAGATCATTGGAGTTCACTTCTGCATTGTTGTTCTTGCGGCTGGGAGTTGTCGCAACAAATTGCGCGATCGTCAAAGGCGAAGGGAGCCCACTACACCAGCCGGCTCTGCACCATCGCCGCCTGAATGAAGGACGCGAACAGCGGATGCGGCTCGAAGGGCCGCGACTTCAGTTCGGGGTGGAACTGGACGCCGATGAACCAGGGATGATCCTCGTACTCGACGATCTCCGGCAGCACGCCGTCGGGCGATAGCCCAGAGAATTTCAGGCCGTGTTGCTCGAGGCGGTCCTTGTAGGCCGTGTTGACCTCGTAGCGATGGCGGTGACGCTCGGAGATTTCCGTCGCGCCGCCATAGACCTCTGAGACGCGGCTGCCGCGATTGAGCGTTGCCGGATAGGCCCCGAGCCGCATCGTGCCGCCGAGATCGCCGGCCTGCGAGCGCTTCTCGAGCTCGTTGCCGCGCAGCCATTCCGTCATCAGGCCGACCAGCGGCTCCTTGGTCGGACCGAACTCGGTGGAGTTGGCGTCCTCGATGCCGACGAGATTGCGCGCGGCCTCGATGACAGCCATCTGCATGCCGAAGCAGATGCCGAAATACGGCACGTCGCGCTCGCGCGCGAACTGCGCCGCCTTGATCTTTCCCTCCGCGCCGCGCTGGCCGAAGCCGCCGGGCACCAGGATGCCGTTGACGTGCTCGAGGAACGGCGCCGGATCTTCCTTCTCGAAGATCTCGCTCTCGATCCAGTCGAGATTGACCTTCACCTTGTTGGCGATGCCGCCATGCGAGAGCGCCTCGATCAGCGACTTATACGCATCCTTCATGCCGGTGTACTTGCCGACGATGGCAATGGTGACGTTACCTTCAGGATTGCGCACGCGCTCGTTGATCTCTTGCCAGCTCCGCAGCTCCGGCGGAATCCGCGAGCCGATACCGAAGGCGGCGAGCACTTCGTCGTCGAGGCCTGCATTGTGGTAGGCCTCAGGGACAGCGTAGATGTTGTCGACGTCGCGCGCCTCGATCACGGCACTTTCGCGCACGTTACAGAACAGCCCGAGCTTGCGCCGCTCCTCCTTCGGGATCGCGCGGTCGGTGCGGCAGAGCAGGATGTCCGGCTGGATGCCGATCGAGCGCAGCTCCTTCACCGAGTGCTGCGTCGGCTTGGTCTTGAGCTCGCCGGCGCTGGGGATGTAAGGCAGCAGCGTGAGATGGATGTAGACGGCGTGATCGCGCGGCAGCTCGTTCTTGAGCTGGCGGATCGCCTCGAAGAACGGCAGGCCCTCGATGTCGCCGACGGTGCCGCCGATCTCGACCAACACGAAGTCGTAATCGTCATTGCCGTCGAGGACGAATTCCTTGATGGCGTTGGTGACGTGCGGAACCACCTGGATGGTCGCGCCGAGATAATCGCCGCGGCGCTCCTTGGAGATGATGTCCTGGTAGATGCGCCCCGTGGTGATGTTGTCGGCCTTGGTCGCCGGCCTGCCGGTGAAGCGCTCGTAGTGACCGAGATCGAGATCGGTCTCCGCGCCGTCATCGGTCACGAACACTTCGCCGTGCTGATACGGCGACATCGTGCCGGGATCGAGGTTGAGATAGGGGTCGAGCTTGCGGAGGCGGACCTTGTAGCCCCGGGCTTGCAACAGCGCACCGAGTGCCGCCGAAGCCAGACCCTTGCCGAGCGAAGAAACCACGCCGCCGGTGATGAAGATGTACCGCGCCATGGGACTTAACCTCTAATCCCTCGAATTCGATTCGCCAAAGCGATTCGTATTCCGCCCCAAAGATTTTGCGGGCCTGTGGGTGATCCAGAACTGAAAGTGGTGACAGCGCCTTGATGGGGACTTTTGCTGCAGGACGGTAGAAGCCGCCCTGCATGGCCCCCCTGCTTTATTGCGAGCGCGGCACCTGCGGGCCGGCGGGCGCCTGGTTCTGCTGCTGCTCGTCGGCCTTCTTCAGCGAATCCAGGATGCCGCCCGAGGTCGGCGGCGCGATCGGCGACCCGCCGGCCGGCTGGGTTTGCGACGGCTGGCCGATGATCGACGACGGCTTGCGGTCGTAGCCGGCGTACCAGGACAGGAACAGGCTGGTGAGGAAGAAGCCAACGGCCAAAACCGCAGTGGTCCGCGTCAAAAGATTCGCCGTGCCGCGGCTCGACATGAAGCCCGCGCCTCCGCCCATGCCGAGGCCGCCGCCTTCCGACTTCTGGAGCAGGACGGCGCCGATCATGACGGCGACGATCATGAGGTGGATGACGATGACAACGGTCTGCATAGTATCCTTCCGTCACAAGCGGGCGGCGCCTGACGGCGGCCGATCGCGCTTCGCGGGTTTTCCTGAAGTTGCGCGGTGTTACACGATCGGAGGGGGTATTGCCACCCCCGATCGGGCCCGGACCAACGGTTTGAATGAGCTAGGAACAGCCCTTGGCAATCGCAAGGAAATCGGCCGCCTTCAGGCTGGCGCCGCCGACCAGCGCGCCGTTGACGTTTTTCACCGCCATCAGCTCGGCCGCATTCGAGGGCTTGACCGAACCGCCGTAAAGGATCCGCATCTTGGCACCGTCGGCCTTGAACCGGGAAATCAGGAGCTCCCGGATAAAGCCATGAATTTGCTCGACATCCTGGGACGTGGGGGTTAGCCCGGTGCCGATCGCCCAGACCGGCTCATAGGCCACGACCAGATTGGCCGCGGTGGAGCCGTCCGGCAGCGAGCCGTCGAGCTGGCCGCGCAGGATATCCAGGGTCTGGCCGGCATCGCGCTGGCCTTGCGTCTCGCCGATGCAGACGATCGCCGTCGCCCCGGCGCGCCAGGCTGCCTCGGCCTTCTGCCGGACCAGGGCATCGCCCTCGCCGTGGTCGGCGCGCCGCTCGGAATGGCCGACAATGATGGCAGTTGCGCCGGCATCCACCAGCATTTCGGCGGCGACATCGCCGGTATGGGCCCCTGAGGCCTTGGGATGGCAGTCCTGGGCCCCCACCGCGACCTTCTTGCCCCGCGCCTTGTCGGCGAAGGCGGCGATCAGGGTTGCAGGTGGGCAGACCAGCAGGTCGGCCTTGGCAGCCACGTCCGCCGCGCCGCTAAGCATGGCGTCGAATTCGGCAGCCTGGGCCTTCAGGCCGTTCATCTTCCAATTGCCGGCGATCAGCGGTCGGATGGCGTTGGTCATGTCAGTGTCCAGCAAAATGAGGTTTGTGCATGCGCTAGCAGAGCTGTCGCGGCAGTTCCAGAGACCAGGGGCTTTTAACCGCAGCTTCGAGGCGCCGCATGAGGCGAGGTTGCGGGGGGAAAGCCGCCACTTTATGATGATCTATCAATTTGGTGACGCGCTTTTGCGGAATCTGCATTAAGACGCGCTCCCGTTCCCCTCCTGCCAAACAAGTTGGACCAAATGCTTCGAGGAATGCGCAAGGCCTCATCAAACTGGCTCGGCAAGACCATTATGGCCGTGGTGATGGGCGTATTGATCGTCAGTTTCGGCATTTGGGGCATCGCCGACATCTTCCGCGGCTTCGGGCAGTCCACGGTGGCCAAGGTCGGCAGCACCGAGATTTCGCTCAACGAGTTCCGCCAGATCTACACCGACCGCCTGCAACAGATCAGCCGCCAGTTCGGCCGTCCGCTGACGCCCGATCAGGCACGTGCCTTCGGCCTCGACCGCCAGGTGCTCCAGCAGACCATCGCCGAAGCCGCCATCGACGAAGAGGCGCGCCGGCTCGGGCTCGGCCAGTCCGACGACCAGATCCGCCAGGTCATCATGAACGACCCCAACTTCAAGGGCGTCGGCGGCAACTTCGATGCGAACCGCTTCCAGGCCGTGATCCGCAATTTCGGCTATACCGAGCAGCGCTACGTCGCCGAGCAGCGCAAAGTGTCGCTGCGTCGGCAGATTACCGGCACGATCGGCGCCGGCCTCGAGCCGCCGAAAACCATGCTCGATGCGTTGACGCGCTTCCAGAGCGAGCAGCGCGCCATTGAGTTCGTCAGACTCGACGCCGCGCAGGCAGGCCAGATCGAGGCGCCCTCGCCCGAGACGCTCGCCGCCTATTTCGAGGATCACAAGGTCCAGTTCCGCGCGCCCGAATATCGCAAGATCGCCTTCGTCGTGGTCTCGCCGGAGGAGATCGGCAAGTGGTCCGAGGTGTCGGACGAGGACGCCAAGAAAGTGTTCGACCAGCGCAAGGACCGGCTCGGCACGCCGGAGAAGCGCCAGATCCAGCAGATCGTGTTTCCCAACGTGGCCGAGGCGCAGACCGCACGCGAGCGCCTCGTCGGCGGGATGTCGTTCGAGGATCTCGGCAAGGAGCGCGGGCTGAGCGCCTCCGACGTCGATCTCGGGCTGGTGACCAAGTCTTCGCTCGATCCCGCCGTTGGCGATGCCGCCTTCGCGCTTCCTGCCGGCGAGATCAGCCAGCCGATCCAAGGCGGGCTTGGCGTCGCGATCGTCAAGGTCGACAAGATCGAGCCGGGCAAAGAAGCGGACTACGCCAGCGTTGCGGGTGAGATCAAGCGCGAGATCGCGACCGAGCGCGCGCGCGTCAAGGTCGCCGATCTCCGCGACAAGATGGAGGACGAGCGCGGCGGCGGCTCCAGCGTGATCGACGCGGCGCAGAAGCTCGGGCTCACGGCGGTGACCATCGACGCCGTCGACCGTTCCGGCCGCGCCCCGAACGGCCAGCCGGTCGCCAATATTCCGCAGGGCCTCGACGTGGTGTCGCAGGCCTTCAACACCGACGTCGGCGTCGACAACGACTCGATCTCGTTCAAGGGCGGCTATGTCTGGTACGACGTCATCGCCATCACGCCCTCGCGCGACCGCAATCTCGACGAGGTTCGCGACCAGGTCGAGGCGCGCTGGCGCCAGGACCAGGTCGCGGCCAAGCTGAAGACCAAGGCGACCGAGATGGTGCAGAAGCTCGAATCCGGCGGCAAGCTCGCCGATGAAGCTGCTGCGATCGGCGCCAAGGTCGAGACCGCGACCGGCTTCAAGCGCGATGACTCGCCTGCCGGCGTACCCGCAACCGTCGTATCGGCCGCCTTCCGCACCGCCAAGGACGGCGTCGGACAGACGCCCGTGAGCGGCGGCAGCGAAGTGATCGTCTTCCGCGTCACCGACATCGTCGAACCCGTGGTCGACGCCGCTTCCGACGCGGTGAAGAAGCTGAAGGACAGCCTCGACCGCGCGCAGACCGAGGAGCAGGTCGCTTCCTACGTCAACAAGCTTGAAACCGACATCGGGACCACCATTAATCAGGCCGCCTTCGCGCAGGTGACCGGCGCGAACCAGTGAGTTGAAAGCACGCGATGGACGACCTGAAATCGATCATTGGAAAAGTGGCGACCGGCGCCAGCCTGTCGCGTGACGAAGCCGCCTCCGCCTTCGACGCCATGATGTCGGGCGAAGCCACGCCCTCGCAGATGGGCGGCCTGTTGATGGCGCTCAGGGTGCGCGGCGAGACCGTGGACGAGATCACCGGCGCCGTTACGGCGATGCGCTCCAAAATGCTGGCCGTGACGGCGCCGCCTGACGCCGTCGACATCGTCGGCACCGGCGGCGACGGCTCCGGCTCGGTCAATGTCTCGACTTGCGCCTCCTTCATCGTCTCGGGCGCCGGCGTGCCGGTGGCCAAGCACGGCAACCGCGCGCTGTCCTCGCGCTCGGGCGCCGCCGACGTGCTGGCCTCGCTCGGGGTGAAAATCGACCTCAGGCCCGAGCAGGTCGGACACTGCGTACGCGAATGCGGCATCGGTTTCATGTTCGCCCCCGCCCACCATCCCGCCATGAAGAACGTCGGCCCGACCCGGGTCGAGCTTGCCACGCGCACGATCTTCAACCTGCTCGGCCCCCTGTCCAATCCGGCCGGCGTCAAGCGGCAGATGGTCGGCGTATTCTCGCGGCAATGGGTGCAGCCGCTGGCGCAGGTGCTCAAGAACCTCGGCTCGGAATCCGCCTGGGTAGTGCACGGCTCCGATGGCCTCGACGAGATCACCCTGACCGGCCCGACCTTCGTCTCCGCGCTCCACAATGGCGAGATCCGGAATTTCGAGGTGACGCCGGAGGAGGCCGGCCTGTCGCGGTGCGAGACCGGCGCACTCAAAGGAGGCGACGCCGAGGCCAATGCGATCGCGCTGCAAGGCGTGCTCGACGGCAAGCCGAGCCCCTACCGCGACGTCGCGCTGATCAACGCTGCGGCTGCGCTGGTCGTGGCCGGACGCGCCAAGGATCTCAAGGAGGGCGTTGCGATCGGCGCGAAGTCGCTCGACAGCGGCGCTGCAAGCGCGCGGCTGAAACATCTGATCGCGGTCTCGAACGGCTGAGCCTGACATGTCGGATATCCTGACCAAGATCGAAGCCTACAAGCGCGAGGAGATCGCCGCGGCCAAGCGCGTGCAACCGGTCTCGATTGTCGAGGCACAGGCCAAGGCGCAAGCCGCACCGCGCGGCTTCATGCGCGCGATTAAGACGAAGCACGCCAATGGCGACTATGCGCTGATTGCCGAGATCAAGAAGGCCTCGCCGTCGAAGGGACTGATCCGCGCCGATTTCGATCCGCCCCAGCTTGGCAGAGCCTATGAGGCCGGCGGCGCGGCCTGCCTTTCGGTGTTGACCGACACGCCGTCATTCCAGGGCCTTCTCGACTTCATGGTGGCGGCGCGCGCGGCAACCTCACTGCCGGTGCTGCGCAAGGATTTCATGTTCGACACCTATCAGGTGGCGGAGGCTCGCGCGCATGGCGCCGATTGCATCCTGATCATCATGGCCGCGCTCGACGATGCGACCGCCCGGGATCTCGAAGATGCTGCCTTCGCCTACGGCATGGATGTGCTGATCGAGATCCACGACCGTGCCGAGCTCGACCGCGCGCTGAAACTTCGATCGCCGATGATCGGCGTCAACAACCGCAATTTGCGCACCTTCGAGACCACGCTTGCGACCAGCGAGGCGCTGGCGCCGCTGATCCCCGCGGACCGGCTGATGGTCGGCGAGAGCGGTATCTTCACAGCCGCAGACCTTGCGCGGCTCGAGCGCGTCGGTATGTCGACCTTCCTGGTCGGCGAGAGCCTGATGCGGCAGGCCGACGTCACCGCCGCCACGCGCACGCTGCTCGCGCGCGAGACGGCACCGCGCGCGACGGGCACGCGCTGACATGGCGCGCAAGCCTTCCAAGTCCAAGTCCGAGAAGGCCGGTCCTGCCCTCACCCATATCGGCGCCTCCGGCGAAGCGCGGATGGTGGACGTGTCGGACAAGCCCGCGACCGAGCGGCTTGCGGTGGCGGAAGGCCGGGTCATCATGACCAAGGCGACGCTCGATCTGATCGTGTCCGGCAACGCCAAGAAGGGCGACGTGCTCGGCACCGCGCGCATCGCCGGCATCATGGCGGCCAAGCGCACCTCCGAGCTGATCCCGCTCTGCCATCCGCTCGCGCTGTCGAAGGTCACGGTCGACATCGAGCCGGATGCGAAACTGCCGGGCTGCCTCGTCCGCGCCAGCGTCAAGGTCACTGGTCCCACCGGCGTCGAGATGGAGGCGCTCACGGCGGTCTCGGTCGCCTGCCTCACCATCTACGACATGATCAAGGCGGTGGAGCGTGGCGTGCGCATCGAGGGCATCCATCTCGTCGAGAAGCTCGGCGGCAAGTCCGGCCACTACCGCGCCTGATCGCGTCGCTCTTGTCCCTCTCGGTGTCGTTGGAAGACGTGTTCGCAGATCACGTGCCAATGCGCTTTCGAGGACCGCCTACATGTTAGATAGTTAAGCCTTGCTTGATCGCGGCACGGCCGGCAGGAATTGATCGGCATCACGGAAGGCCCTCGGCAATTCCTGCACGTCTTGCGTCGCGCGCATCGGTTGCCTTTGTGCCCGGCCGTTCATATCGCGTTAACCGCGCTTCCTAACTTCGCCTCCACACCGTTCCCGTAAACCAACGGATGTTTCCGGGGCCAAGAATTGATCCTGGCGTGTGCACGGCAATGATCCAGCATGATGACGAGATTCGGCAGTCGCCTCTTTGACCAGGCCTTCGCCCGCAGCGGCCCGATCCGCTGGCTGGTGGTGGGCGGCACGCTGCTGATCGCGGCGATCGCCGTTGGCGCGACGCTGATGGCGCAGAATTTCCGCGAACGCGCGCTGCGCAACTCCGGCCGCGAGCTGGAAAACACCGTGCTGATGCTCGCCCATCATTTCGACCAGCAATTGCAGGATTTCGCGGTCATCCAGAAGGATTTCGTCGACCACGTCCGCGCAACCGGCATCAATAATGTGGAGGACTATCGCAAGCGCCTCTCGGGGCAGGACATCCACCGCATGCTGCGCTCGAAGATCGAGGCGCTGCCCTACATGGGCGGGGTCAACGTCATCGACGCCGAAGGTAATCTGGTCAACTCGTCGACGGCATGGCCGGCCCCGAACCTGAACGTTGCCGATCGCGCCTATTTCCGGACTTTCAAATACGATCCCTATTCGCCTGACGTACTGATCGAGCCGCTGCACAGCCGCATCTCCGGCGCTTGGACCATCCTGATCGTCCGCAAGATCCTTGGACCGAACGGCGAGTTCCTGGGCGTCGTCGGGCGCGGCATCGAGCCCGCCAATTTCGAGAAGTTCTTCGCTTCCGTCGTGCTCGGCGAAGGCGCGTCGATCTCGATGCTGCATCGAGACGGCACGCTGCTGGCCCGCTATCCCCTTTCCAGCGAATTGATGGGGCGGAATTTCAAGACCGGCCCGTTCTCGCATCAGAGGGTTTTCGGGCTCGATCACTTCGCCGGCCGCTTCGTGAGCCCTATCGATGGCGACGACCGGCTGATCTCCTCGCGCGCCCTGCCCCACTTTCCGATCCTGATCATGGCCACCATGACGCGCGCGGCGGCCCTGGCGGACTGGCGCGAGCAGATCGGCATCCTGATCTCGGTCGCCGCCTCTTCCGCACTCGCCATCGCGGGCGTGCTGATCGCGGTCGTGCGCAAGCTGCTGGAGCAGCACCGCCTCTCGCGGGAACGGCTGACGCTGGAAAAGCAGCGGCTCGACCGCGCCGTCAACAACATGACGCAGGGCCTCCTGCTGTTCGATGCCGAGCGGCGGCTCGTGATCTGCAACCAGCGCTACATCGAGATGTACGGACTGTCGGTCGAGACCGTGAAGCCCGGTTGCAGCTTCCACGACATCATCGCGCATCGCAAGGCGACGGGCTCGTTCACCGGCAATGTCGACGACTACGTTGCGCGCGTGCTGCGCGACATCCACCTGCGCAACTCCATGGTGGTCGACACCTCCGATGGCCGCTCGATCCAGATCGTCAACGAACCGCTCGCGGACGGCGGCTGGGTCGCGACGCATGAGGACATCACCGAGCGCCGGCGGACCGAGGAACGCATCACCCACCTCGCCCATTTCGACGCGCTGACCGACCTGCCCAACCGCGCCATGTTCCACGAGCATCTGCGCGAAGAGCTGGGTGCCATCGCCGACGGTGAAGAGATCGCGGTGCACTACATCGACATCGACGAGTTCAAGGGCGTCAACGATGCACTCGGTCATCTCGTCGGCGACGAGCTGTTGAAATCGGTCGCACAGAGCCTTCGCCGCTGCGCAGGTCCAATGGACTTCGTGGCGCGGCTCGGCGGCGATGAATTCGCCATCGTACAGAGCGCAGTAACATCGCTTGAGGAGGTCAACGAGCTCGTCGCGCGGGTGTTCGAGACCATTCGCATGCCGTTCGACTGCATGGGCCATCATCTCACCACGGACGCCAGCATAGGCATCGCCCTTGCACCGAGACACGGGACCGCGCTGGACCAAATCCTGAAGAATGCCGATATGGCGATGTATGCGGCCAAAGCCGCCGGCCGCCGCACCTATCGCTTCTTCGAACCGGAGATGGACGCCAAGGTCCGCGAGCGGCGGCAGCTCGAGATCGACCTGCGCCACGCCATCGTCCATGGCGGTCTCGAGGTCTATTACCAGCCCTGCCTCGGCTTGAAGGACGACCGCATCACCGGATGCGAGGCGCTGGTACGCTGGCGCCATCCCGAGCGCGGCATGGTCTCACCGGCCGAATTCATCCCGATCGCCGAAGACACCGGCCTGATCAACGAGATCGGCGAATGGGTGCTGGCGACCGCCTGCCGGGATGCAGCAAACTGGCCCGACGACATTCGCCTCGCCGTCAACGTCTCGCCGGTGCAGTTCAAGAGCGGCACGCTGGCGCTGAAGATGATGGCCGCCCTCGCCGCCTCCAATTTGCCGGCGAGCCGGCTCGAGCTAGAGATCACCGAGGCCGTGCTGATCCGCGACGACGACGCAGCGCTCGCGATCCTGCACCAGCTTCGCGCCATCGGCGTGCGCATTGCGCTGGACGATTTCGGCACCGGCTACTCGTCGCTGAGCTATCTGCACCGCTTCCCCTTCGACAAGATCAAGATCGACCGCTGCTTCGTCGAAGACATCGCCGGCCCCGATGGCTCCGCCAGCATCGTCCAGGCCGTCGTCAACCTCGCGGCCGCCCGCCGCATGACCACCACGGCCGAGGGCGTCGAGACCGAAGAGCAGCAGCGCCTGCTCCGCGCGCTTGGCTGTTCCGAGATGCAGGGCTATCTGTTCAGTGCCGCGAAACCCGCCGACAAGATGCTGGAGCTGTTCGCGCTGCATCGCAGCCGTCTCGCCCAGCGCGGTGGCGAGGAAATCCGCCGCCGCGAGGCAGGCTAGGTCTTCGGCCGAACGGCCTGATCCCTCCGGGTTGACGGCTTCGTCCCCGCGATGAAGTGCTGGAGGAGCATGACCGCGCTCGCCGCTGGCCCGAGCGCGACGGCCGCTACGAAGCAACGTTTGCCGCCATGAACCCGACCTGAGACGGCGGCCCCAAAACGAAATCGCCCGGGAGCGGTGATCCACTCCCGGGCGATTCCAGACGTCGCAAGAATTAGTTCGGCACCGCCGCCTTTGACCCGGGCTTCGCGGCAACCGCATTCGCGGTGACGCCGTGCAAGAAGTCGAAAGCCGTATGCAGGGCTTTGTCGTCCTTCTCTTCCGGCGGGACGTAGGATTGTGATCCGGTCTGCTCGGTGCCGTCGGCGGCCTGCAGATGCCCGCGCATCTGGGATTCCGCCATGGTGTCCATCCGGCCCTTCAGCTCGGGCGGCACATCCTGCAGGATCTCGATGTCGGGCGCGATGCCCTGGGCCTGAATCGAGCGGCCCGACGGCGTGTAGTAGCGCGCCGTGGTCAGCGCCAGCGCACCGTTGCCGGCGCCGAGCGGAATGATCGTCTGCACCGAGCCCTTGCCGAACGAGCGCGTTCCGATGATCGTCGCACGCTTGTGGTCATGGAGTGCGCCGGCCACGATCTCGGAAGCCGAAGCCGAGCCGCCATTGACCAGAATCACCAGCGGCTTGCCCTTGGTGAGATCGCCGCCATGCGCCGTGAAGCGCTGGGTCTCTTCCGGATTGCGCCCGCGGGTCGAAACGACCTCGCCGCGCTGAAGGAATGCGCTCGACACCGAGACGGCCTGGTCGAGCAGACCGCCTGGATTGTTGCGCAGGTCCATCACATAGCCTGCGAGCTTCTCCGACGGGACCTGTTTGGAGATCGACGCAATCGCCTTCTTCAGGCCGTCGGTGGTCTGCTCGTTGAACGAGGTGATGCGGATATAGCCGATGTCACCGTTCTCGACGTGGAAGCGCACCGGGCGCACGTGGATGATCTCGCGGGTGATCGCGACGTCGAGCGGCGCGTCGGCCCCCTTGCGCACGATGGTGAGCTTGGTCTTGGTATCGACCGGGCCCTTCATCTTGTTGACGGCCTGCTCGAGCGTCATGCCCTGCACGGCCTCGCCGTCGATCTTGCTGATGAGGTCGCCGGACATGATGCCGGCCTTCGAGGCCGGTGTATCGTCGATCGGCGAGACGACCTTGACGAGGCCATCCTCCATCGTGACCTCGATGCCGAGCCCACCGAACTCGCCGGAGGTGGTCTCCTGCATCTCGGTCCAGGCCTTGGCGTTCATGTAGCGCGAATGCGGGTCGAGCGAGGTCACCATGCCCGTGACCGCGCCTTCGATCAGCTTGGCATTGTCGGGCTTCTCGACATAGTTCGCCTTGACCCGCTCGAACACTGCGCCAAACAAGTTGAGCTGGGAATAGGCATCATCCGCGCTCGCCGCCGCCCGTGCCGCCCACACGCCGCCGTGGGGACTGGCTACCAGAAGGGTCAGACACGCTCCCGTGAGCGCGCCCAGGGGGAACAGCAGGTTTTTCCGCATGGATTGACTGGCCTTTTGCTTAGCGGTTCTCTTGAGGGGCTTGTCTCTCGGGCTTGGAAGCCGCCATGCAAATGGCGATCCAAGTCACGTCTCACAACACCATTCTGGTTTCTTCAAGGCCGGCCTGCCGTGCCGGCGGTACGCCGCAGAAATCCCTTCGCCGCGGCTTAAACTTTTGGCAACGTTCCGAAACCACTTTGCGCAAAGCGGACATCGGTCGGCCGCCCACGCTTCGCAGCTATGCGATTTTAGGATGGTTTGCAGGGCCGGACGCGATAGGCGATGGCGATAAGACTTCAAATTCTCGGGAGGACAACAATGAACGACGCGCCCCGCATCCGGCCGGAAAGGAACGTCGAACTCGGCGCCAGCAACGAGCCGTTCCAGAACCTGCACGAATTCATCCGGAAAGCGCGCGCCAACCTCAACCAGAATGCCTGGGACTACATCGTCGGCGCTGCCGAGACCGAGACCACGATGCGCCGGAACCGGATGGCGCTGGACGAGATCGCCTTCCGCCCCCGCGTGCTGCGCGATGTTCGCAAAGTCGACGGCTCGGTCGAGCAACTCGGCCGTAGGATGCGGCTGCCGGTGGTGCTCGCCCCGGTCGGTGCGCTCGAAATCTTCGATCCCGATGGTGCGGCAAGCGTGGCGCGCGCCGCCGGCACCTTCGGTGCGGCGCACATGTTGAGCTCGGTGTCCGAGCCCGGCCTGGAAAAGACTGCCGAGGCAGCGCCCGACGCGCTGCGGCTCTATCAGCTCTATGTCCGCGGCGACGATGCCTTCGTCGCCGATGTCGTCAGCCGCTCCGAGAAGAACGGCTATGCCGCATTCTGCCTGACCGTCGACACCGCCCATTACAGCCGTCGCGAACGTGACATCGCCAAGCGCTACGTTCGCGAAAGCCGCCTGCGCGCGACCGGCGGTGACTACCAGAAGGGTCTGGAATGGCGGACCGTGAAGATGATCAAGGACAAATTCAGGATCCCGCTGATCCTGAAGGGCATTGCCACCGCCGAGGACGCACAGATCGCGATCGATCATGGTGTCGAGTGGATCTACGTCTCCAACCATGGCGGCCGTCAGCTCGATCACGGCCGCGGCGCCATGCATGTGCTGCCTGAAATCGTCGAGGCCGTGAAGGGTCGCGCCAAGATCATGGTCGATGGCGGCTTCTGCCGCGGCACCGACATCGTCAAGGCGATCGCGGCGGGCGCCGACATCGTCGGCATTGGCCGGCTGCAATGCTGGGCGCTGGCGGCGGCCGGCGAAGCCGGCGTGATGCGAATGCTGGAACTGCTGGAGGATGAAGTGCTGCGCTGCCTCGGCCTCTTGGGTGCCACCTCGTTCGCCGAGGTCGACAAGTCCTGCCTGCATCAGGCGACCGCAACGAATGCGCCGAGCGTGTTCAGCGCGTTCCCGCTGTTCGACCACGACCCCTATCGATACTGAAGTGAAAGGACACGATGACCTCGCTCTCTCCCGGCAGCGCCGATGCGCTCCTGTTCGATCTCGGACGCGTGGTGCTCGACATCGACTTCTCCAAGGCGATCGCCTGCTGGGCGGGACATGCCGGCTGCCAGCCCGAGGCCATCGTCGCGCGCTATGTGCGTGACGAGGCCTACCGGCTGCACGAGGTCGGCAAGATCAGCGACGAGGACTATTTCCAATCGCTGCGTTCATCGCTCGGGATCGGCATTTCCGATGCGCAGTTTCTGGAGGGATGGAACGCGATCTTCGCCGGCGAGATGCCCGATATCGCCGAGCTCTTGCCGCGCGCTGCCAAGCAGATGCCGCTCTATGTCTTCTCCAACACCAACCGGCCGCATGTCGACTATTTCTCGAAGGAATATGCGGACGTGCTCGGGCATTTCCGCGAGCTCTATTTGTCGTCCAGCATCGGCCTGCGCAAACCGGATGCGGAGGCGTTCGACCATGTCGTGAGGGCGATCGGCGTGCCGGCCAGCCGAATCGTGTTCTTCGACGACCTTGCCGAGAACGTCGAAGGGGCGCGGGCGCGCGGATTGACGGCGGTGCATGTCACCTCGCCCGACGATGTCGGCAACGCCTTGCGAGCATTGGGAATTTGACTGCCGACGGCCGGACCCGGTCGGGCTCCCGGGACCAAATCCGCTTGGGATGCGGAACCAAATCACTCTGTGCATTTTTGTACAAAGTTCCGGGAACAGAAATACTTCCTCCGGACTCTATGAATCCGTTGGGACTTCTACATCGGACTATTCTCGTGCTGGGCAAAGCCTACCTCACAAAGCAAGCTTCTCTGCTGCTCGAATTCGCCAGAACCACCTCGGATTCGCGCCTCTCCGCCAAGCTCATCAGCAAGGCCGCCGACCTGAAATCACAGGCCGATCCGCTGCCGGATAAGGATCAGGGCCCCAAAGCTCCGGACGTGACGCCTGGCGTCAGTTCGGGCGAACAGACGCAGAGTTGATCGATGCTGGCCGTGGCTCTGGTCATTCTCGTCCTAGCCATGGCCACTCTGGTACCAATCTGCCTCGTCCTGGAGATCATGTCGCGCCGGGCCTGACGTCGCCTTCGTTGCCTGCGAATGCGTCGTCGGGATGATCGTCGCTCTCGGCCGCTCTTTTGCCTCTGCGCTCGCGCTCGGCTAGAAGGCTTCCTGCTAATTCGTCCGCGAGCAGGAGTTTTCGCCGTGGCTCTCATGCCGGTTTCCGATGCGCTTGCCGCCGTGCTTGCCGGCGCGGAGCCTCTGGCCGAGGAAATGGTCGCTCTCGACGCGGCCTTCCACCGTGTGCTCGCCCGCGACGTGGCGGCGCTGCGCACGCAGCCGCCGGAAGCAATGTCCGCGATGGACGGTTATGCCGTGCGCGCGGCCGGCGCGGGGGCAATCGATTCCCAGCTGACGGTGATTGGCGAGGTGGCGGCGGGTCGTCCGTTCGTGGGAACGGTCGGCGCCGGCGAAGCCGTGCGGATCTTCACGGGCGGCGTCGTTCCCAACGGTGCCGACGCGGTCGTGATCCAGGAGGATACGGTCGCGGACGGCAAGCGCATCACGATCAAGGAAGCCGCGATTCCCGGTCGGCACATCCGCCCCGCAGGCGTCGACTTCTCCGAAGGCGCCGTGCTCCTGCGCAAGGGAACCCGCCTCACCGAGCGCGACCTCGCGCTCGCCGCCGCCATGAACCACCCCCAGCTTGCCATCTGCCGCCGCCCGAAGGTCGCGATCCTCGCCACCGGCGACGAACTGGTGATGCCGGGCACCACGCCCGGCCGCGGCCAGATCGTCTATTCCAACGGCTATGCCCTGCACGCGCTCGCCCGCAGCGAGGGGGCCGACACCATCGACCTCGGCATTGCCGCCGACACGCTGGAGGCCACCACCGCCGGCATCCGCCGCGCCCGCGAGAGCGGCGCCGACATCCTGGTCACGACCGGCGGTGCATCGGTCGGCGACCACGATCTGGTCCAGCAGGCGCTGAGGGACGAAGGTGTCTCGATGGCGTTCTGGAAGATTGCGATGCGCCCGGGCAAGCCAATGATGCATGGGCGGCTCGGTGCGATGCGCGTGATCGGCCTGCCGGGTAATCCCGTGTCGTCCTATGTGTGCGCCTTCCTGTTCATGGTGCCGCTGATTCGCGCCTTGTCGGGCCGATCCGTGATTCATCACCGCCATGAGCGCGCAGTGCTCGGCCGCGATGTGGGCGCAAACGATATGCGCGCGGATTATCTTCGCGCACGTCTGGAACAGCGCGACGACGGCACGCTGGTGGCCATTCCCGTCAATCACCAGGATTCCTCGCTGCTTGCGAATCTCGCTGCGGCACAGGCACTTCTCGTGCGCGCACCGTTCGCGCCGAAGGCCGGAGCCGGCTCGCCTTGCGAGGTGTTGCGCCTGCCCGTCTGAGCGCACCACCACACGTGTTCCGCGAACTTTGCCGTGTTCACGCAAAATTAAGCAGTTGCGGAACACATATCGAACATATAGTGTCCGTTCATGATTTGTTTCGAGGATGTAGCGGTTCGCCGCTCCAATTCAGCGTCTCGGAATCGAACGACATCAACCGGGGGACTTTGGTCGAGATGTTAACGCGCAAACAATACGAGCTTCTGCGGTTCATCAGCGAGCGTCTGAAGGAAAGCGGCGTGCCGCCCTCCTTCGACGAGATGAAGGATGCGCTCGACCTGCGCTCGAAATCGGGCATCCATCGCCTGATCACCGCGCTCGAGGAGCGCGGCTTCATCCGCCGCCTGCCCAACCGCGCTCGCGCCATCGAGGTGATCAAGCTGCCTGAGCTCCAGGCCGCCGCCGGCAACCGCCGCGGCTTCACGCCAAGCGTCATCGAGGGCAATCTCGGCAAGGTGCGCGCGAGCTCCAGTCCGCCCGCCGACGAGGGCGAGCGTCCCGTTGCGGTGCCCGTGATGGGTCGCATCGCAGCCGGTACGCCGATCGAAGCGTTGCAGACCCGCAGTCACACCATCAGCGTGCCGCCCGACATGCTCGGCTCGGGCGAACACTATGCGCTCGAAGTGCGCGGCGATTCGATGGTCGAGGCCGGCATCCTCGACGGCGACAT
Source organism: Bradyrhizobium sp. DN3 (assembly GCF_041357655.1). Taxonomy (NCBI): domain Bacteria; kingdom Pseudomonadati; phylum Pseudomonadota; class Alphaproteobacteria; order Hyphomicrobiales; family Nitrobacteraceae; genus Bradyrhizobium; species Bradyrhizobium sp. DN3. The sequence continues at coordinate 53,719 of NZ_JAULLN010000030.1, forward strand.
GGCGCTGATCCAGCGCAACGAGAGCGCCGATACAGGCGACATCGTGGTGGCGCTGATCGACGACGAGGAAGCGACGCTCAAGCGCTTCCGCCGCCGCGGCGCCTCGATCGCGCTCGAACCCGCCAACGCGGCCTACGAGGTGCGCATCCTGCCGCCGAACCGGGTGAAGATTCAGGGCAAGCTGATCGGACTGTACCGCAAGTACTGAGACGACCCAGCGGTCGTTCGATACCAATGATTTCGATTGGAGCGGACGGATTGTCCGCTCCAGCTGGATAGTCTTTCTGATCTTGGGCAGATTATCTGGCCCCTCTCCCAGCGCTATGTCCTCGACATGCTGCCCGAAGCACTCATCGCTTTGCGGCTCAAGAGATCGAGGAGACAACGATGCGCAGGATCGTTTTGAGCGCGTTCGCCAGTATGCTGATCGCTGCATCGGCAGCGCAAGCATTCGCAGCACAATCGCAGCACCATCCCCGCAAGTCGGCGCACGCAACAACGACCGAGCAATTCCGTAGCGCCCGAAATGCCGTCGCGCGACAGCCACAGCCGAGTTGGCCATATCCCGGATGGTCGGCGCCCGCAGGCCGCTGACGCTCGCATCCGCTAAATGCACTAAAGCGAACTTTGTTCCTATCGGATTCGGGAAAGATAATGTGATCGCATCCTGCTGACGCCAGCCGCAGATTCGCCCACAACCAAGCAGAACGTTACGTGCTTCCACTCTGATAGAGGCTTGCGCCTCCGAAAGAGGCGCGGGTTGCTATCTTCGAATAGGAGCACCCGATGTGTGACTACAGTCTGCATGCCGTTGCATCGCGCCCCGCCGAAGTCGGCGAGACGATCGTGTCGACAACGTTCCGCGGCACCTCGACGCGCGGTTTTGCTTCCGCGGCCGACCCGACCGTGGCCGTCTGCCTGCTGCCGGGAACGGAGCTCGCCTTCGCCGACAACGTCCGTTACGACAATCGTTGGATCTGGACGCGCACGATCAACTCCCGCGTCGGCAAGTTCGGCAAGATCGATCCGCACGTTCCCGATCGCCATCATGACGCGATCGAATTCCCCGACGGCAAATACGTGCTGGTGACGCAGCTCGTCGAAGGCCAGCGCGCAACCGTGCTGCAACTGCCGGTGACGCAGCCGGTCGGCGAGCGCGAGCACAAGCCGCAGATCGATGCCGACAGCCGGCCGACGATCACGCGTCTGCCGATCGGCTGAGCCGTCCCTGGCCACCAGGTCGGGCCAGGATTGAAAATGCCATCGCCGGCCGAGGCCGGCGAGATGGTATGATTTATGTTCTGCGGAAGTCCGGTTGGACCCGGACCAACTCCTCGCATTTGTTCTTAATCGTCTGGCCTTAATCGTCGGCCTGCAAGTCGGTCTCCGCCGGAGTCGCGTCCCGGTTGCGGGCCGTAGCCGCCTTCGGCGCGAGGCTCCCGTCGAAATCACCCTCGCCGGCGCCGGCCGGGAGCCAAAGGCGGCTTGAGCCTCTCGCTCTCACAGCTTGAACTGCAAAACCGTCACCACGCTGCGTCAACGCCAGCGCGCCTTGGCTGGTGAGACGCTGCCGATCGACCACCATCGCCGCACAATCCGGCGGCGCGGGCCGCCGCGTCACCACCAGCGCGGCGCGGCTGCAATCATCAGCCAGCGCGTCGCTGCGCAAAGAAAGCGCAACCAGCCTCCCGTCGGCGAGCGGCGTCACGCAGCCCGCCTCGTCACACGACACGCCATCGGCCAGCGAGCTACTCCCGGCGTCGCGCGGATCGGCGTCGGCAGCTAACCACTCCCTAAGCAGAAAGCCGTCCTTGCTCGCCCGGATCACATGCAAGTGCCCGTCCCTGCCCCGCACCGCGACGCTCGCGCCGTCTCCGGCAATCAGGATGTCGGGCTGCCGCACCGACAGCCCCCAGGCAATGGAAGCCAACAACATCAGCGCACCAGACCAGCGCAAGGGTGTGCGCAACAGGCCCATCACGATGATCCCGAGGCTTGCCGCGATCAGCGGCGCGATGCCGAAGGCGGGGATGCGGCCGACTGCGCCCGGGAGTGCCGCCACCCAGCGCGATACCGCGACCATCCAGTCGATCCCGATCCCCATTAGCCACCAGAACACGCCGTCGAGCCCGAAGGGAGCCGCGAGCAATCCCAGCAGGCCCGCCGGCATCACCAGCGCCGAAACCACCGGCATCGCGCCAAGATTGGCGAGCACGCCGTACGGCGTGACGCGGTGGAAGTGGAAGGCGGCGTAGGGCGTGGTCGCAAGCCCCGCGATCAGCGAGGCCAGGAACAGCATCGCGATCTCGCGGCCGCCCCACAGGGCGATGCGCGCGGTCGCCGAATGATCGGGCGAAGCAAACAGGTTCGGCATGCCGATCTGCACCAGCGCCACCAGCCCGAGCGTTGCCGCAAACGACATCTGGAAGCTCGGATGCACCAGCGCTTCCGGTGCGACCGCGAGCACGATCAGCGCGGCCACGGCCAGCGTGCGGAAGGTGATGGCGCGGCGATCGACCATGACCGCGATCAGCACCACCGCCGTCATGAAAAACGATCTTTGCGTTGCGACCTCCGCGCCTGACAGCAGCAAATAGAACGCGGCCGCCACCAGCGCTGCAGCTGCCGACCATTTCTTGATGGCAAAGCCCGCCGCCAGCCCCGGGACCAGTGCCAGCAGCGCACGCACTGCGAAGAACACGACACCGGCGACAACCGCCATGTGATAGCCGGAGATCGACAGCACATGGCCGAGCCCCGAGATGAACATGGCGTCGTTGACGGGCGTGGTGATCGCATCGCGCCGTCCGGTGAGCAGCGCGGTCGCGATCGCACGGTTGTCGCCCTCGAGCGTCGCACGGATGCGCGCGTCGATCGCATCGCGCAGGCCCTGCATGAAGGCCGCGTAGCGCAGCCGCAGGCCACCGCCATCCGGCGGCACTGAAGCCGTAATCGCGCCCATCACGAAACCGGAGGCGCCGATGCCCTGGAAGAACATGTCGCGGGAGAAATCGTAGCTGCCCGGGCGCACGGGAGAGATCGGCGGCATCAAGCGCGCCTTCAGCTGCACGAAGCTGCCGACCTCCGGCGCCGTCCCCTTGCGCACCGACAGGCGCACGCGCTCCAGCCTGACGTCGCTGCGCTGCGCCTCCATCGCGGTAACGCGCAGCACGAAGCGATCGGTGCGCTCGCGGATGTCGCGGGTCTCGACGAAGCCCGACAGCGACACCGAATAGAGCGGCTTGGCCAGCACGGTATGGGCGATGCGCGCCGTCTTCCACGTCGCCATGGCAAAACCCGCCGCCACCGCCGCGATCATGATCGCGGGCGCGAACAGCCGGCTCCGCCGCAGCAGGACAGCGCCGAGCATGAGCGCGGCCGCCGTCGCGGCAACGACCCACAGCACGGGCTCGTGATCGGCAGCGAAATAGAGCGCGATGCCGGTGCCGAAGGCGACGGGCACCCAGGGCAACAGCCGCCCGGCGCCGGCCTCAGCGCGCGCCCATTCGCGCAGCGTCTCGACGATCGCGGGCCACGCACCAAAGCCCGCCGGCACAACGCCGCCAGCCGGTGTGACGCGGCCAACGGGCCACGTTCCTGCGACTCCCTGGGAGCGCACCGGCCGGCCCGGCTCCGCCATTTCCCTGCACCTTACGCTACGCGACGGCTGCGGAGGCTACCGGAACGTGCGGCTGTGCGAATAGCGGTACGGATCAGGAACAGGCTGCGAAGCGCCCTACATTTCCCCTTCCATCGTCACGGCGACCGCCGCCTTGGCATCTCTTCTGGATTGCTCGCAACGCCTGAGACGTCTTTGACCAGAAGTCGCGAAGTATTCGAGCCCTTGCGATCTCGTTGGCAAACGCCCCGCGACAGATCGATTGAGCCGAAAGTCTCATAAGTTGCCGGCCCGAGGTGGGATTACACTACGGTTCCCCGCCTCCCCGACAGGACGGGCAAGGCAGTGGTGGCTCGCGGTTCTAAGGCCGCCGGAGCTCTTCTCAGGTGGCGCGAAAGTGCGCCTGAAGTCAGACGTTGCCGACGCAACTCTTTGAATTGGCGCCTGCGACGCCGCGCATCACGCTCTCCCCGCGAGAAGATCGATCGCTGAAACAAGCGAGGAGACGTCTTGAAACCATAGGAGTCGCACATGCAGGTACCGAGTGATTTTCGCCGCGTGATCATCGCTGCATCGGTGGGAAACATCATCGAATGGTATGATTTCTACATCTTTGGCAGCTTGGCTGCAGTTCTATCGGTCAAGTTCTTTGAGCAATCCCACCCGGTTGCCGCCCTCCTCAGCACGATCGCGCTCTTCACGGCAGGATTTCTCATCCGTCCGCTGGGCGCCTTCCTGTTCGGATGGATGGGTGACCGGGTTGGCCGCAAATACACCTTTCTCATTACGCTCAGCGGAATGGGACTCGGTACGGGGGCGATCGGGTTGATCCCGACCTATCAGTCGATTGGTCTGACGGCCGCGTTCGTCCTCTTCGGCCTGCGCATGATCCAGGGCCTGTGCCTGGGCGGCGAATATGGTGGCGCCATCACCTACGTCGCCGAACATGTGCCGGACGATCGACGCGGCTATTATACCGGCTGGCTGCAGACCTCGCCTACTCTCGGAATCGTGGTGTCGCTGGCCGTCATCATCCTCACGCGGACATATGCCGGCAACCAGGCCTTCGACGAATGGGCTTGGCGCGTTCCGTTCCTGCTGTCCTTCCTGCTGGTGGCGATTGCGATCTACATCCGGCTCCAGCTCCAGGAAACGCCGATCTTCCAGGAGATCAGGTCCCGCGGCCAGATGACGAGGAATCCTTGGAAGGAGGCTTTCCTCAGCTCCAACATCAAATACATCGGGATCGCAATTGTGGTCCTGATCGGACAGGGCGTGGTCTGGTACAGCGGTCAGTTCTGGGCGCTGTACTTCCTGCAGCAGGTCTCCAAGGTGGACCCGCTAACCTCCGCCTACATCGTGGGCGCCGCACTGCTCATTGCCACGCCGAGCCTGATCCTCTTTGGCTGGCTGTCGGATCTGATCGGCCGCAAGCCGGTGATCCTCGGCGGCATGCTGCTCGCCGCGATCACGTACTATCCGCTGTATCTGTGGCTGGGGACTGTCACGCAGCCCGGAAACGTCAACTATCCGGTCGCGACCTTCATCATCTTCATCCTGGTTTGCTATGTCGGGATGGTATACGGGCCGGTCGGCGCGTTTCTGGCGGAATTCTTTCCCGCCAGGATCAGGTATACGTCAGTCTCGGTGCCGTATCACATCGGCAATGGCTGGGGTGGCGGATTGGTGCCGTTCATCACGTCGGCGGCATTCGCCGCGACCGGCAGCATCGGCTATGCGCTGATTTATCCGATCGTGGTCCCCGCGGTGTGCTTCGTGCTTGCCGTCTTCCTGATGCCGGAAACGCGCAAGATCAGCATCTGGGAGCCGATCGAGCCGAGAGCTGCATTGTGATGGGTTGATGATCCCGGTGCAGGACCGCGGGGCCCTGCACCAGAGTTCGTCTCGAGGCGCAGTGACGATCGTTCCCATCGGCACCGCGCCCGAGCGAGCCGATCTCGAACTCCCGGCCGCCAGCAAATGGCGGTCGGCAAGCGCCCGACTAGCACCGCTTCTCAGCCGGCCAGGCGATGCCAACGATCGTGCCACCAGGTGCTGAAGTCGCGATCGGTCATCAGCTCCCAGACAGCGAGTAGGATCACCAGTATGCCGGACAGCACGCTGCTCACCGTTGCCGATACCGGCTCATAGCCAATGGTCCAAGGTGCCAGTAGCAGAGCCAGGCCCACCAGCATTTCTCCCCATTCTTCCAGATAGGACGGGATGAAAAGTGCCTCGATGGCAAACAGCATGACGCCGAGCCCGAGTGCGATGGAGACCCAGACAGGCGCCCCGGACAAGCCCAGGATAAAGGACGAAAGAACCAGCCACAGGCCAACCAGGAGGCTGGCAGCGTCTTGCCAATGTTGGATGCGCATAATGCTCACCTCCTCTCTCCCGGTTAGATGGTGGCGCAGCTGAGAAAATGCATCCCTCCGACCTGCGCCGTGTTGCCGCGACAGAAGCCGCATCCAATCCTCGCGGCCCATGCCCCGGAAGGGCCCTTGCGAGGGCCTGCACCAGGATGCAGACTAGCCGCGCTTGACAGGTGTCGACGTCTATCGTCCCGGCCGCACTTCGTTAGCGTTGCGCCCGGGACAAGAGGGAGGTGACGCCATGCGAGAAATCGAAATCCACGACTATGCGCGGCAGTTGCTGGAAGCCCATGGTCCCAAGGCCATTGCGGAAGCCGCCCAGAACGCCATCGATCTCGAGTCGAAGGGCGAGATCGAGTTGGCCAAGACCTGGCGGCATATCGAAGACGCCATGAAGCTGATGCGCGGGCCTCATCAAAGCTGAAGCAGCCGGCGTGCGTAGCCGCCTGACCGCAAATGCCGCCAAGCCGGATTGAGGCTGGAGGGGCGGCAACACAGAGTATGACTACAATCCGTCGCAAGCCGTTCGGCTGCGGCTGAACGGCAACGCGACCCGCAAGACGCGCATCTCCACGATGCTGGGAGCGAGCCATGTTTCCAAAATGTGCGACGGCCGAAGATCTCGTGAAGGCGATCAAGGACGAGAAGGTCCAGATGATCGATCTGCGGTTCACTGACCTGCCGGGGGTATGGCAACATTTTTCCGTCCCGCCGAGCGCGGTGAGCGTCGATGCGCTCGAGGAGGGCATCGGGTTCGACGGCTCATCGATCCGCGGCTTCCAGGAGATTCAGGAGAGCGACATGCTGGTCGTCGCCGATCCGACGACGGCCTTCGTCGACCCCTATAGTCCGGCAACGACGCTGGTCCTCATCTGCAACATCCGCGACCCCGTGACCAGCCAATCCTATAGCCGCGATCCACGCTACGTCGCCCAGAAGGCTGAAACATATCTCAAGGGCACTGGTCGCGCCGATACGAGTTACTTCGGCCCGGAAGCGGAGTTCTTCGTCTTCGACGAGGTGCGCTACGGTCAGGGCATCAATTACGCCATGCACGAGATCGATTCCAGTGAAGGCAGCTGGAACACCGGCGCGGAGGAAGCGCCGAATCTGGGGCACAAGCCGCGCCCTAAGGAGGGATATTTTCCCGTTCCTCCGACCGACAGCATGCAGGCGCTACGCACCGAAATGGTGCTGACCATGGAGCAGCTGGGAATCCAGATCGAAGCTCATCACCACGAGGTCGCAACTGGCGGCCAAAACGAAATCGACATGCGCTTCACAACCCTCACCCGCATGGCCGACAATTTGATGATCTACAAATATGTGGTGAAGAATACCGCGCATGCGCACGGCAAGACCGCGACCTTCATGCCGAAACCGCTGTTCGAGGACAACGCTTCGGGCATGCATGTGCACCAGTCGCTGTGGAAGAGCGAGACCAACCTGTTCTACGACCAGGGCGACTATGCCGAATTGAGCCAGCTTGGCCGCTACTACATCGGCGGCCTCCTGACCCACGCCTGGGCGTTGTGCGGGCTTTGCGCCCCGACGACCAACTCCTATCGGCGCCTGGTGCCGGGCTATGAGGCTCCCATCAACCTGGTCTACTCCCAACGCAATCGTTCGGCCTGCTGCCGAATTCCAATGTACTCGCCGAATCCACGCGCAAAGCGGGTCGAATTTCGTTCGCCCGACCCCTCCTGCAATCCCTACCTGGCTTTTGCTGCAATGCTGATGGCGGGCCTCGACGGTATCGACAACCGGATCGACCCCGGCAGCCCCATCGACAAGAACCTTTACGACCTGCCACCGGCCGAAGCCAAGCAAGTGAAGTCGACACCGGGATCGCTGGATCAGGCGCTCGATGCACTCCAGCGCGACCACGCATTCCTGCTGCGCGGCGACGTCTTCACGGCCGACCTGATCGAGACCTGGCTCGACTACAAGCGAAAAAAGGAGGTCGATGCGATCCGGCTGCGACCGCATCCCTATGAGTTCCACCTCTACTACGACATCTGACAGCGGTCGGATGCGGATTCATCAACGTTGGCTAAATGCGGGAAATCCATCGGGCGCTGTTGCAGCAGAATAGTTTGCCATGCGACCACTTTTCCATCCGAGCTTGGTCAACGGTCGCTACGGCGACCCGACGGTCTATGTCGAAACGCTGTTCGAAAAGCGAAGTCTGCTGTTCGATGTCGGAGAGATTGCTTCACTAGCGCCGCGGAGGATACGGCGCGTCGACCAGGTCTTTGTCTCGCATGCACATATTGACCATTTCGTGGGCTTCGACCATCTGCTTCGCTTGCTCGTCGGGCATGAGAAATCGGTGCAGCTGTTCGGTCCGTCCGGCTTTGCCGAGCACGTCTTTCACAAGCTTCAGGCCTATTGCTGGAACTTGGTCGAAACCTATCCCTGCGATCTCGTTTTCGATGTAAGCGAACTCGGAACGGCGGATTCCATCTCGACCACGCGGTTCCACCTGAGGAAGGCGTTCGCAGCAGAGCCATCAGTCTCTCGCAAGGTCTTTGGCGGCGTACTCTGCGATGAACCGACCCATCGCGTGTCCGCCGCGATCCTTGAACATGGCACGCCCTGCCTCGCCTTTGCGCTGCAGGAGGCAGCGCATGTCAACGTATGGAAGAACCGGCTGTTGGAGCGCGGACTGCCCGTCGGTCCCTGGTTGCTGTCGCTGAAGAAGGCCATCGTCGAGCGTCGCGCCGACGATCATTTGATCCGCATCAATGAAACGGCAACGTCAGATCGCCTCGTTCCGCTCGCCAGCCTGCGCGATCTCGTGACGGTCGCTGCGGGCCAGAAAATTGCCTATGTAACCGATGTTGCCGACACGCCGGCCAATCGCGCCGCCATCGTGGCGCTGATTCAGAATGCAGACATCCTCTTCATCGAGGCGGCGTTTGCGGGGGCCGACGCCGCATTGGCGAATGAGCGGGCTCATCTTACAACCACGGCTGCCGGAGAAATCGCACGGGAAGCCAATGTGCGCCGCGTCGAGCCCTTCCACTTCTCGCCGCGCTATGCGGGAGAGCAGGAGCGGATGCTGGCCGAGGTGATGGCGGCGTTCAGGCATCTCGCACCTGACGCAAAGAGCTAAGCGGCAGGACCGGAGTGGAAAGTCATGTCCGAGGAACGACAACTGCCAGCGGTGTGTCGGAAACCGGTGCGGCTCTTCCTATGCGGAGATGTCATGTGCGGCCGCGGCATCGACCAGGTGCTGGCGCACCCCTGTAGCCCCGAGATTTACGAAGATTACATGCGATCGGCGGCGGGTTACGTGCTGCTCGCCGAGCAGGCGAACGGGCCTATTCCGCGGCGCAATGGATCGTCCTACGCCTGGGGCGCTGCACTGGACCAATTCAAGTCCATGCAGCCGGACGCGCGGATCATCAATCTCGAAACGGCTGTGACGGGCAGCAACGACCGCGCGAACAAGGGCATCAACTACCGCATGAGCCCCGAGAACGCAGAGTGTCTCGCGGCCGCGGGGATCGACTGCTGTCTATTGGCCAACAACCATGTGCTCGATTGGGGCCGCGCCGGCCTGGTAGAGACGCTGACGACTTTGCAGAAGCTCAACATCAAGGCGGCGGGCGCAGGCCGCAATGATCGGGAAGCGCGCGCACCCGCAGTGCTGAGCCTTGCCGACGCGCGGCTCCTGGTCTTTGCGTTCGGATCGACATCGAGCGGAATCCCGTTCAAGTGGGTTGCAATGTCAGACACTCCGGGCGTCAACCTGCTGCCTGACCTCAGCAGGGCGAGCGCGTTCGAGGTCGCTGACCAGATCATGGCGGCCAGAAGGCCGGGCGATCTCACGGTGGTGTCGATCCATTGGGGATCCAATTGGGGATATGACATTCCCGATGAGCAGAGGATTTTTGCCCGGGCCCTGGTCGACAAGGCAGGCGTGTCGATCGTTCACGGGCATTCTTCGCACCATCCGAGAGCGATCGAAATCTATCGAGACCGCCTTATACTCTATGGCTGCGGTGATTTTCTGAACGACTATGAGGGGATCCGTGGTTACGAGCGCTACCGCGACGACCTGGCGTTGATGTATTTCGCCGACCTGGATCCAACCAGCGGAAGCCTCCATGCGCTCAAACTGGTTCCCATGCAGATCAAGAACTTTCGTCTCTCCATTCCATCGCGGCGCGACATTGAATGGATCCGGCAAACCCTGGATAGGGAATGCCGGCCGTTCGGAACGAGGGTTATTTTTGAATCCGAACAGCAGCTTGCATGTGTCGCGCAGAGGGCAACGACCTGACTCTCGTAACAAGCACTCCCCGATAGAATTGGCGGGCCGGCGCGACTGGGACTGCGTCCCCGCCGGGCAGCCGACCCAATCTTCGACTCCCGCTAGCCGACGAAGGCTGTGGCTTTGCCAAACGCCGCCTTCGGATGTCTTATGCTCAATGTCCGCCGCGGAGGTTACGCGCGATGTTGACCCAGATTTATGAAATCTCCACCCTCGAAGAGGCGTCCGCTGTTTCAGCCATTGGCGTCGATCATGTCGGCGTGCTCGTCGGAGACGGCCGATTTCCGCGCGAGCTGCCGATCTCAGCAGCTTCCGAAATCGCCGCGGCGATTGTACCGCCATCGAAGTTCTCAGCACTGTTTCTGACCTGCGATCTCTCCTTGATTGCCTCATGGGCGCGCGAACTCAACCCCGCGATCGTCCATTTGGGAGCCAGCGCCGAATTGCTTTCGCCGCAAGACGTTGCTTCGCTCAAACGCATGTTGCCCGGGATGGTCGTGATGAGGAGCATACCGGTGTTCGGCGAGGAGAGCGTCGCGATTGCCCGCAGCTACGTTGGCATTGCAGACTTTCTGCTTCTCGACAGCTATCGAGCCACGGACGAGCAGATCGGCGCGCTCGGCGTGACGCATGACTGGGGTATCAGCCGCCGGATCGTGGACCTCGCCCCTGTTCCTGTTGTCCTTGCCGGTGGTCTCGGACCGGACAACGTCGCAGAAGCGATCCGCACCGTCCGTCCAGCCGGTGTTGATTCCAAGACGAGAACGGATCAGGACGGATCGCACGCCAAGGACCTGGATCGAGTCCGCCGGTTCCACGAAGCGGCTCGGGCGGCGGCGCCGGCATAGTGTGGAGCAGCTGACATCATGATTGTTTTGTTCACGGATTTCGGATTGCACGGCCCCTATACGGGCCAGATGAAGGCTGTGCTGCACCAGATGGCGCCTGGCATACCCGCTATCGACCTCTTCACCGATGCGCCCGTGGGGAATCCCAGGGCGTCGGCGTACCTCCTGGCGGCTTATGCCGCCTGGTTTCCGCCGGAAACTGTCTTTCTCTGCGTCGTTGATCCCGGCGTCGGCGGGACGCGCCCGGCCATTGTGCTCGAGGCCGACGGCCGGTGGTATGTCGGCCCCGGCAACGGCTTGTTTGAGCTGGTCCAGCGCCGCGCCACAAGGACGCGCAGTTGGGACATCGACTGGAGGCCGGAGCGCCTCTCGGCCAGCTTTCACGGGCGCGACCTCTTCGCACCGGTCGCAGCCATGCTGGCGCGCGGCGAGCCGCCGCCCGGCCAGCCGCGAGGGGATGACAGGGATCGCCGCGCGGATTGGCCCGACGACCTCTGCGAGATCGTTTACGTCGATCACTTCGGCAATGCTATGACTGGGTTGAGAGCCGGCGTGCTGCCGCCCAACGCCAGGCTTGCCTTGGCGTGTCACATATTAGAGCGCGAGAGAACCTTCAGCGATCGGCCGCCGGGCTCAGCCTTCTGGTACGAGAACTCGAACGGGCTCGCCGAAATCGCCGTCAACCAGGGCCGTGCGGACCGCGATCTTGGCCTTTCGACCGGCAGCCCGGTTGAGATCGTCCCTTAGATGGTTATGTCGCAACGTGGTCTGCAGTTATGCGCACGCCGAGAAAGCAGAGCTCAGGAACGGATTGGCCAAAACCGAAGACGCGCCACGGCAGGCCGCCGGCGACTGGCAACAAGCGGTTGGCCGATCAGACCCGCAAGATTCTCCGCAAGCACTACGCGAGCAAATATCGGATGGGGCAATCGCGGTAAGGGGCGAAATCGGCCACCTGTGCTGCTTGCAATCACTTTCCGGCGGCCTAACATGTAGCTCTGCCGACAGGAGCGCGGCCATGGAACTCACCGTGGTGCCCATCGTCAAGCCGGACGCGGCCAACTTCATCTTCGGTCAGTCGCATTTCATCAAGACCGTGGAAGATCTCCACGAGGCGCTCGTGGGCGCGGTCCCGGGCATCCGCTTCGGGTTGGCCTTCTGCGAGGCTTCCGGCAAGCGGCTGGTGCGCTGGTCAGGTAATGACGAAGCCGCGCTCTCCCTCGCACGCGACAATGCATTGGCCATCGGCGCCGGCCACACTTTCCTGATCTTCCTGGGCGACGGGTTCTTTCCCGTCAACGTGCTGGCTGCCGTGCGCGCGGTGCCGGAGGTCTGCCGCATCTACTGCGCGACGGCCAACCCCACGCAGGTGATCGTCGCGCAAACGGAGCTTGGCCGCGGCGTGCTCGGCGTGGTGGATGGCGCCTCACCGCTGGGTATCGAGACCGACGCCGACATTGCGTGGCGGAAGGACCTCCTGAGAAAGATCGGCTACAAGCTGTAGCGACCGGATGAAGCCGGATGCGATGAAGTACGTCCCCCGGCGCTAGATCAGCGCAGCCCTGGACGACACGTGGTGGCTCGCGATCTTCCAGCCGTCATCTTCGCGCACGATCACCCAGGTGAGCTTGACCGACAGCGGCGCGGCCTCCTCGCCGAGGTCGAACGAGGCGATCGCGGCCATGTTGATCACATCGGGCGCGACCTGCGCCGCGGCCACCTCGGAAAAACGGACGCTCGGCGAGCGCCAGCGCGGCAGGCCGTTGAAATAGTCCGCAACGCCCTCCCTGCCCCGATAGAGGTTCGGATTGGAGCCGAAGAAGAACGCGTTCCTCGCATAGAGCGACGACAGCGCGGCCGCGTCGAGCGTCGCGAAGCCGGCGCACCATTTCGCGACGATGGCGGAAACGATGGCGTCGGCTTCATTGTTCATGTCGTATCTCAGCCTTTCGCGACTTCCTTGGCAAACGTGTCGCGCAGGCCGATGGTGCGCGAAAACACCGGCTTGCCCGGCGTCGAGTCCTTGTCGCGCACGAAATAGCCCTGCCGCTCGAACTGCATCGGCTCCATCGAATTGCTTTCCGCAACCGATGCCTCGACTCGGGCATCAGCCAGGATCTCCAGCGATTGCGGATTGAGATCGGCGGCGAAGTTCGCGGCGTCCGGATTCGGATTGGAGAACAGCTGGTTGTAGATGCGGATTTCGGCTGGCTTCGACGTCGCTGCCGGTAGCCAGTGCATGGTCGCTTTGACTTTGCGGCCATCGGGCGCGTTGCCGCCCTTGGTGGCGGGATCGTAGGTGCAGCGCAGCTCCACCACCTCGCCTGCGTCGTTCTTGATCACACCGGTGCACTTGACGAAATAAGCATAGCGCAGCCGCACCTCATTGCCCGGCGACAGGCGGAAGAATTTCTTCGGCGGATTCTCCATGAAGTCATCCTGCTCGATATAGAGCTCGCGGCCGAAGTTGATCTTGCGCGTGCCGGCGCTGGGATCGTCGGGATGATTGATCGCCTCGAGCTCCTCAACCTGCCCTTCCGGATAGTTCTCGATCACCACTTTCAGCGGCTTCAGCACCGCCATGCGGCGCTGCGCCGTGCGGTTCAGTTCCTCACGGATGCAGAACTCGAGCATGCCGACATCGACCACGCTGTTGGCCTTGGCGACGCCGATGCGTTTGACGAATTCGCGCAGCGCGGCCGGCGGCACGCCGCGGCGGCGCATCCCCGCGATGGTCGGCATGCGCGGATCGTCCCAGCCCGCGACATGGCCCTCGCGAACAAGCTGGGTCAGCACGCGCTTCGAGAGCAGCGTGTAAGTCAGGTTCAGCCGCGCGAACTCGTACTGGTGCGGCTCTGACGGCACCGGCAGCTTCTCGATGAACCAGTCATAGAGCGGCCGATGGTCCTCGAACTCCAGCGTGCAGATCGAGTGCGTGATGCCCTCGATCGCATCCGACTGGCCGTGGGCATAATCGTAGCTCGGATAGATGCTCCATTTGGTGCCGGTGCGCGGATGATGCGCATGCAGGATGCGATACAGCACGGGGTCGCGCAGGTTGATGTTGCCCGCGGCCATGTCGATCTTGGCCCGCAGCACGCGCGCCCCGTTCGGGAATTCGCCGGCCTTCATACGGCGGAACAGGTCGAGATTTTCCTCCACCGAGCGGTCCCGGAACGGCGAGTTCCTGCCGGGCTCGGTCAGCGAGCCGCGCGAAGTGCGGATCTCCTCCTGGGTCTGGTCATCGACATAGGCGAGCCCGTCGCGGATCAGCTGCTCCGCCCATTCATAGAGGCGATCGAAATAGTCCGAGGCGAAGAACAGGTTCTTGCCCCAGTCGAAGCCGAGCCAGCGCACATCGGCCTGGATGGAATCGATATATTCCTGCTCTTCCTTGATCGGGTTGGTGTCGTCGAAGCGCAGATGGCAGCGGCCCGGAAACTCCTGGGAGATGCCGAAATTGAGTGCGATCGACTTGGCGTGGCCGATATGCAAATAGCCGTTCGGCTCCGGCGGGAACCGGGTCACGATCTCCTTGTATTTGCCCTGATCGAGATCGGCCTGGATGATGTCACGAATGAAATCGCGCCCAACCTCAGTCGCCACCGGTTCTGTCATTACGAAAATCCTGTAGGGAAATCAGCGGTCCTTCTGCCAAATTCGCTGGGCCGCGCCAAGCCTTAGCAGGTCCGCTGTCGGGCTTTAGTTATGCTCCGGTCCTGATATATACCACCGCCTCCAATGCATAGGCCCTGCCAAGAATGACCGATTCCGTCGTCACGCGCTTCGCTCCCTCGCCGACCGGCTTCCTCCATATCGGAGGCGCCCGCACGGCGCTGTTCAACTGGCTCTATGCGAAGAAGCACGGCGGCAAGATGCTGCTGCGGATCGAGGATACCGACCGGGAGCGCTCCACCGAGGCCGCCATCGCGGCCATCCTCGACGGCCTCAAATGGCTCGAGCTCGGCTGGGACGGCGAGGTCATCTACCAGTTCGCCCGCGCCGCCCGCCATCGCGAGGTCGCCGAGCAGCTGCTCGCCGACGGCAAGGCCTATCGCTGCTACGCCACCGCCGAGGAGCTTGCCGCCATGCGCGAGAAGGCGCGCGCAGAGGGCCGCACCCGCCTCTATGACGGCATGTGGCGCGACCGTGATCCCGCGACCGCCCCGGCCGACGTGAGGCCCACCATTCGCCTACGTGCGCCGCAGACCGGCGAGACCGTGATCGAGGACCAGGTCCAGGGCCGCGTGGTCTGGCAGAACGAGAATCTCGACGACCTCGTCCTGCTGCGTGGCGATGGCAACCCGACCTACATGCTCGCGGTGGTGGTGGATGACCATGACATGGGCGTGACTCATGTCATTCGCGGCGACGATCATCTGATCAACGCCGCCCGCCAGAAGCAGATCTACGATGCGATGGGCTGGGCGCTGCCGAGCATGTCCCACATCCCCCTGATCCACGGCCCGGACGGCTCGAAGCTGTCGAAGCGCCACGGCGCACTCGGCGTCGATGCCTACCGCGCCATGGGGTACCTCCCGGCGGCGCTGCGCAACTATCTCGTCCGGCTCGGCTGGAGCCATGGCGACCAGGAGATCTTCTCGACCGAGGAGATGATCGCCGCGTTCGACCTCGGCAGCGTCGGCCGTGCCGCCGCCCGCTTCGATTTCGCCAAGCTGGAGAATCTCAACGGCCACTACATCCGCAACGCCGACGATCAATCACTCGTGAAGATGTTCGAGGATGTGCTGGACCACGTCGTGCCCAGCCGCGACGACATTAAGGCCAAGTTAAACGACACCACGCGGGCGCAGCTCCTGAAGGCCATGCCGGCCTTGAAGGAGCGCGCCAAGACGCTGATCGAGCTGATCGACGGCGCCTACTTCATCTTCGCCGACCGGCCGCTGCAGCTCGATGCCAAGGCGCAGGCGCTGCTGACACCCGAGAACCGCAAGCTGATCGGCCAGCTTCATTCCGCGCTGGGGAAAGTCGAGACATGGAGCGGTGCCAGCACGGAAGCCGCGCTGCGCACTTTTGCCGAGGAAAATAGTCTCAAGCTCGGCGCGGTCGCCCAGCCCTTACGGGCAGCGCTGACCGGACGGACGACGTCGCCTGGTATATTTGAGGTTTTGGACGTCCTGGGACGCCAGGAAAGCCTGGGCCGGCTTCAAGATCAATCTACGACGTAAGTCGACCATGCGTGGGGGTGATCTTGCAGCGCACACAGCAATAATATACCCATCTCCCCCGTACATTCTGGAACATCCGGCCTGCCCCCAACGATCTCCTCAGGGGCCTCCGGCTCCGGCCCGTTTCACCACACATCGGGGACCTACGATGGACGCAAAACCAAGCAACAAGACCGCCACGCTGACGGTCGGAAACAAGAATTACGATCTTCCGATCCTCAGCGGCAGCGTCGGGCCCGATGTGATCGATATCGGCAAGCTCTACGGCCAGTCCGGCCTGTTCACCTACGATCCGGGCTTCACCTCGACCGCGAGCTGCCAGTCCAAGATCACCTATATCGACGGTGATGCGGGCGTGCTGGAATACCGCGGCTACCCGATCGAGCAGCTCGCCGAGCACGGCGACTTCCTGGAGACCTGCTATCTCCTGCTCTACGGGAATCTCCCCACCGCCGCGCAGAAGAAGGATTTCGACTATCGCGTGACCCATCACACGATGGTGCACGAGCAGATGGCCCGCTTCTTCCAGGGCTTCCGCCGCGACGCCCATCCGATGGCGATCATGGTGGCGGCGGTTGGCGCGCTGGCCGCATTCTATCACGATAGCACCGACATCAACGATCCCAAGCAGCGCATGGTCGCCTCCATGCGCATGATCGCCAAGATCCCGACGCTGGCTGCGATGGCCTACAAGTACACCGTCGGCCAGCCCTTCGTTTATCCGAAGAACTCGCTGCGCTTTGCCGAGAACTTCCTGAACATGTGCTTCGCGGTGCCCTGCGAGGACTACAAGGTGAGCCCGGTCCTCGCCGACGCGCTGGAGAAGATCTTCATCCTGCACGCCGACCACGAGCAGAACGCTTCGACCTCGACGGTGCGCATCGCCGGTTCCTCCGGCGCCAACCCGTTCGCCTGCATCGCGGCGGGCATCGCCTGCCTGTGGGGCCCGGCGCATGGCGGCGCCAACGAAGCCGCGCTCAACATGCTCTATGAGATCGGCACGGTCGACAAGATTCCCGAGTTCATCGCCAAGGTGAAGGACAAGAACTCTGAAGTCCGCCTGATGGGCTTCGGCCACCGCGTCTACAAGAACTACGATCCGCGCGCCAAGATCATGCAGAAGATGTGTCACGCCGTGCTCAAGGAGACCGGCCATGGCAATGATCCGATGCTGAACGTGGCGATGGAGCTCGAGAAGATCGCGCTCAGCGATCAGTACTTCATCGATCGCAAGCTCTACCCGAACGTCGACTTCTATTCGGGCATCACGCTGAAGGCGATGGGCTTCCCGGTCTCGATGTTCACCGTGCTGTTCGCGGTCGCCCGCACCGTCGGCTGGATCAGCCAGTGGAGCGAGATGATCGAGGATCCCCACCAGAAGATCGGCCGTCCGCGCCAGCTCTATACCGGCGTCGCCAAGCGCGACTACGTGCCGATCGACAAGCGGTAACGATCGCCATAACGGCTTCGAAACGGCGTCATCGAAAGATGGCGCCGTTTTTGTTTGTGCGCGCACTTGTAGGGTGGGTTAGCTAGCGGCTGCGCGAAGCGCAGTCCGCTGGCGTAACCCACCAACTTCGTTCGGCCAGTGCAGAAGCATGGTGGGTTAGCCTTGCAGGTGCGCTTCGCGCATCTGCAAGGCTAACCCACCACCCTACAAACACCGCTGTTGCTGCCGCGCACAACAACAAGTCGGCGCGTCGGACCGGCAAACACTTGACAGTCGAAACGCTCCGCGCGCAAATTCTTACACTAAGTAAGAATGACGACAGGGATGGAAATGCCGGAGCAGCCGAGAAGTCGGCGGCAGACGCGCGCTGCCATTTTGACTCATTTGCTCCAGTCTGGCGGCTCGTTTCGGCCGCCGCTGGCGAAGGCGGTGCGCCTGTCCGAGGCGAGCCTGTCGCGCATCCTGTTCGACCTGAAGGGCGAGGGCCTGATCGAAGAAGTGCGGCGCCCTGCCCCTTACGTCGGCGGCCCGACGGGTCTCGTGTCGCTCGACGGCTCGGTGGCGCTCGCAGCCGTCGAGCTGTCCGCTCAATGGCTCAGCGTCGGCGTCGGTGGTCTGTCGGGCGAGCTGCACTATACCGAGCGTCTGCCGTTGCCCAAGGCGCCAACCGTTGAGACGGTCGGCCGCGTGTTCCGCGAAGCGATGACATTGTTGCGCGACTGGACACGCCGCCGCCACATCACGCTCTCCCAGATCGGCGTCTCCATTCCGGGCCTTGGCCGGTTGACCATATCCGGCAATCCGATCATCCCCTGCGACGTCGGGCGCATCAGCGCCATGATCGGCGAGATGTTTGCCGACGTGCCGTTGGAATTCACCAATTCGGTGGTGGCGCACGCCACCTTTCACCGCTGCCGCACGCAAAACTATCCATTCAGCGGCACGCATCTGTTCGTCTTTGTCAGCCATGGCGTTGCCGGCGCCTGGATGGATGACCCGTCTGAAGCCGATGCACTCCAGCCGGTCGAACTGGGCCACATGGTATTTGGACCCGAAGGACCGCACTGCCGCTGCGGCCATCTCGGCTGCGTCGAGGCCTATACCTCGCTCGCCGCTTTGGCCGAGCTCCTCGGCGTCTCCGAGGCCGAATTGCTCCAGCTCGGCAGCGAATGGGTGCACGCGATCCCGCTCTCGACGCGCGTGCGCCAAGAGTTGCGGCGGCGGCTGTTCCGGCTTGGCCTTGCGATCGGCAACACGCTGAACGTGAAGCCATGCGGTGGCGTCGCCATCAGCGGCTGGCCATCGCTGCTCTCCGATGACGATCGCAACGCCGTGGTCGAGGGGATCGACGCCTGCCTGCTGGGCGGCCGGACATTGGCGCAAGTGTCCATCGCCTTCGTGCCACCCTCGACCGGCAACGATCCGCAGGCGGCCCTGGCCTTCGCCGCCTTCTGCCTGGCCAGCCGCGGCGGCATGCCCGCCACATCGACGGAGGCCGCCTGACATGCCCTGAGCCGTGCGGCCTCAACGCACAAAGCACTCAACACGGGAGGAACTGCCATGCCGATCACAACAACAAGGCGCCGTCTGCTCGCTGGATCTGCTGCCGCACTCGCGCTGCCGGCATTTGCCCGCGCCCAGGGCGCGGTCAAGCCGCGCCTGACCGCGATCTCGCAATGGTCCGCGGGCAGCGACGGGGCGGCCATCACGGCGCTCGGTAAGAAATTCGAGGAGAAGGGAGGGGTCTGGCAGCACTCGCCCGTCCCCGGCTTCACCACCGAGATGATGAACAAGCTGCGCGCTCAGATCATGGCCGGAGATCCACCGGCCTGCTCGCAACTTAAAGGTCCCGAGATTGCAGCCTGGTCGAAGATCGCCCCGACCGTCGATCTTGACGCGGTCGTTGCTGCCGCCGGCTATGAGAAGGTCGTCGCTCCAGATCTTGCACGATTGCATAAACCGGCAGGCAAGTGGATCGCACTGCCTTTACAGATCTACAGCACCAACATGCTGTTCCTGTCAAAACGCGCGATGGACAAGGCCAAGGCCGACAAGATCCCCGTCACCTGGGCAGACTTCAATGACCTTGCCGAAAAGATGAAAGCGGGCGGTGTCCCCTATCCCATCGCCAACGGTGGTACCCGCCCTGACGACGGACAAAAATTCGAGGCTTCTCTGGCGGGCATCAGTCCAACCGCATACCGCGCCGCCATCATGAATCTCGACAAGAAAGCTCTGGAGGGTCCCGAGCTCAAGGCCGCGTTCGCGCAGGTGCGCAAGATCGCCGACTGGATGGATCCCAACGTCGGCGCCCGACACTTTTCGACCAACCTGAAGCGCTTCGTCGACGGCGACATGGGCATGATGATCATGGGCGGATGGGCGCAGGGCGTATTACGCAACGCCGGTTTCAAATTCGACGACTTCATGATTGCGCCCGGCCCCAGCGACAATGGCAAGCCGGTGTTCCTGTTGAACGCTGATGCGTTCATCTTCTGGCAGCGCAAAGAGCCTGACCTCCAGGCCGGTCAGATGCTGATGGCTCAGCTCGTCATGGATCCAGCGATCCAGACGATGTATTCGCAGATTACGGGGTCAATACCCGTGCGCACCGATGTCGATCTTTCCGGTGAAGGCTGGTCGGACGGTCAGCGGCGGACTGCAGCAGCCCTGAAAGACGCTATTGCCAGCAATCAGGCGGTGCTGAGTCTTGCGCACAATATGGCCCAGGAAAACGGAATGACCGCAGCGATGATCGACGTGATCACGGAGTACGTGAAGAACAAGACGATCAAGCCGGAGCAAGCCGTCACTCGCCTTGCCGATGCCGTCGAGAGCGCACGTTGACCCAGGCCGTCGCGACAAGACCGGGCCGGCTGGCGCCTTCGGACGTGGTGCGCCGGCTGCCCGAATATCTGATGATCTGGGTGCCGCTGCTGCTGTCCGCCGCGCACCTCGTGTCGTTCTCGCTGTGGACGATCTGGATATCGTTCACGCCATCCACTCTGGTGCCGGTCTCGGGCTGGGTGGGGTTGCGCAACTACACGGCGGTCGCGGCATCGCGGAACTGGCAGATCGCCTTCGACAATTTGCTGCTGTTTGGCAGCGCTTTCGTGCTGCTGAGCGCGGTGACCGGCCTCATCCTTGCGATCCTGCTCGATCAGCGCATTCGCGGCGAGAACCTGCTGCGATCCATCTTCCTCTACCCCCTGGCGGTGTCGTTCGTGGTCACCGGCACGGTCTGGAGTTGGCTGCTCAATCCTGGCCTTGGGATCCAGAAGCTGGTCCATGACCTCGGCTGGACCTCCTTCAAGTTCGACTGGCTGATCGACCGCGACATGGCCATCTGGACCATTGTTATCGCTGCCATCTGGCAATCCTCGGGCTTCGCCATGGCGCTCTTCCTTGCCGGCCTTCGCTCGGTCGATGCCGACCTCATCAAGGCTGCGCAGATCGACGGCGCGGGACCGGTCCGAATGTACCGGCGCATCATTCTGCCGACGCTTTGGCCGATCACCATCACCGTCGTCGTGATCCAGTTGCAGTTCGCGATTTCGGCTTTCGACCTCGTCCGCGCGCTCACCAACGGCGGGCCGGGAATCGCGACCCAGCTGCCGGCACTTGTTGTCTACGACCTGATGTTCCAGCGCAGCCTGCTCGGCCGGGGGGCCGCGGCGGCGGTGCTCATGCTGCTTATTCTTCTCGCGGTCCTGCTGCCGTATGCAGCGTGGCGTTATCTTCAGCGGCGGCGGGCGGCCCATGCGTGACCGAACCTTCGCACCAAGCCGGATTTTGATCTATCTCGTTGTTTCGCTGATCGCTGCAGCATGGCTCGCGCCATTGGCTGTTGTCGTCCTGAATTCGCTCCGCAGCAACGAGGAGATCGCGCAGGCCTCGATGATCGGCTGGCCGCACAAATGGGCCTGGAGCAATTACGCCGCGGCCTGGAGCGGTTTCTGCGTCGCCGAGACCTGCGCCGGCATCCGTCCGTACATGCTGAACTCCGCGCTCGTCACGATTCCTGCGACGATTTTCTCGACCATGCTCGGTGCGATCGCCGGTTATGCCGTGTCGCTCTGGCGATTTCGCGGCGACAGCTGGGTCTACGGAATCGTGACCCTCGGCCTGTTCCTTCCCCAGCAGATGCGCCTGCTTCCCTGGACCATCGTGCTGCGGGACATCGGTCTCATCAACACGCTGGCGGGCCTCGTGTTGATTCACACCATCCAGGGGCTCTCCTTCACCACGCTGTTCTGCCGAAACTACTATGTCGCCATTCCCCATGAACTGATCAGGGCCGCGCGCATCGATGGCGCCGGATTCTTTCGTATTTTCTGGCGCATCATTCTGCCGCTCTCGCCTCCCATCCTGATCGTCACCGTGATCTGGCAGTTCACGCACATCTGGAACGAGTTCCTCTATGGCGTGACGTTCACGAGCGGCCAACAGCAGCCCGTCACGGCTGCTCTCATCGCGCTATCTGCTGCAGTTGCGGATATCCCACAACATGGCGTGCAGAGCGCAGCGGTGATCATCGCAGCGCTGCCCACATTGTTGATCTATCTCCTCGGCGGCAGGTACTTCGTGCGCGGCCTTACCGCCGGCGCAGTGAAATGATGGATTTGTCATGGCAGCACTAAGCATTCGCGCCCTGTCCAAGCGCTACGCCAATCTGGAGGTGCTGAAAGGCATCGATCTCGACATCGAGAGCGGCGAATTTACCGTGTTGGTCGGACCGTCCGGCTGCGGCAAGTCCACGCTGCTCAACATCGTCGCCGGGCTCGACCGGCCGAGCGCGGGGAGGATCGAGATTGGCGGGCGCGTCGTCAACGACATACCGCCCAAGGACCGCGACATCGCCATGGTGTTCCAGTCCTACGCGCTCTATCCCTCGATGACGGTGCGCCAGAACATCACCTTCGGCATGGAATGCCGCCACGTGCCGAAGGCCGAGCAGGAGAAGGCGGTGGCGAATGTGGCGAAGCTGCTCCAGATCGAGCCGCTGCTCGGCCGCAAGCCGTCGCAATTGTCCGGTGGCCAGCGCCAGCGCGTGGCCATGGGCCGCGCGCTGGTGCGCAATCCCCTGCTCTTCCTGTTCGACGAGCCGCTGTCCAACCTCGACGCCAAGCTGCGCGTCGAGATGCGGATGGAGATCAAGCGGCTGCACCAGCGCATCGGCGCCACGATCGTCTATGTCACCCACGACCAGATCGAAGCGATGACGATGGCGACACGGATCGCGGTGATGCATCAGGGCAGCGTGCAGCAATTCGCCGATCCCGATACCGTGTACCGCTATCCGGCCAATCTGTTCGTGGCGCGTTTCATGGGCTCGCCGCCGATGAACACCATGCCGGCGCGGCTCGAGACCGGGAATGACGGGCCGGTGGTCGTGATCGGCGCCGGGCGGCCGGACGAGGTTCGTCTGCGCCTGAGGGGATATGAGGCCGCAGCATCCTTCGTCGGTCGCGAGGTGGTGTTCGGGATCAGGCCGGAATGCATTGCCGAAGCCAGCCGCGCGTTCTCCGGCGATGCACCTGTCCTCGTCAACGCGCCGGTGGAAATGGTCGAGCCGACGGGTGCCGAGACGATGGTGTTGCTGCGGCTCGGGGGCGAGCCCGCGATGGCGCGTATCTCGCCCGATATCCGCCCCACGCTCGGCGCGTCCGCCTCCTTCGCGCTCGACACGCGCCGCATTTGCCTGTTCGACCCCGAGACGGAGCGACTGATCGCATGACGAAGACGACCTATTCAGGCCTTGCGGGGCGCGTAGTGTTGATCACCGGCGGCGCCAGCGGCATCGGCGCCGCCTTCGTACGGGCTTTCGCGTCCCAGGGCGCCCGCGTCGCCTTCCTCGACATCGACACGAAGGCCGGTGAAACGCTGGTGCGGGAGGTGGCGGCCGCGTCCGAGACTGCGCCACTGTTCGTGCCCTGCGATCTCCTCGACATCGAAGCCATGCGCACCGCGATGGCGGAGGTCCACCGTTCGCTGGGCGATGCCGCCGTTCTCGTCAACAATGCCGCCAACGATCAACGCCAAATTCTTTCGGAGGTGACGCCGGCCGAGTTCGACTGGATGATCGGCGTCAATCTCAAGCACGTCTTCTTCGCGGCGCAGGCGGTGGTACCGCAGATGCAGGCGCGCGGCGGCGGCTCGATCATCAACATGTCGTCGATCGCCTGGATCCGCGGCGCCCCAGCGCTGCCGGTCTATGCCGCCGCGAAAGCGGCGATCGTCGGCTTCAACAACTCGCTGGCCCGGTCGGTCGGCCCCGACCGCATTCGCGTCAACGCGATTGCACCGGGCATGGTGATCACCGAGCGCCAGCGCCAGCTGTGGTATCCGGAGGAGCAGGCAATCGCCGAGATGCGCGCGCGTCAGGCCGTTCCCGATGCGGTGACACCCGACGACATCGCAAACATGGCGCTGTTCCTCGCCTCCGACGAGAGCCAGCGCATCACGCGCCAATGCTTTCAGGTCGACGCGGGCCTCGCCTAGTCCTGTAGGGTGGGCAAAGCGCAGCGTGCCCACCGTCTCTCTACGCAATTGATGAGGAGAAATGGTGGGCACGCTTTCGCTTTGCCCACCCTTACGAATCCGTCTTACCGCCTGCCCTTGCGCATCGTCGCGAGCACGATGTCGGCGGCGAGCACGCTCGGCGATTTGTTGCCGGTTGACATGATCTGATCGAGCTTGGCGAATGCCTCGACCTGCTCTCGGCGCAGCGGCGAATCCGTCAATAGCGCAGAGAGCGCCGGTGCCAGCTTCTGCGGCGTGCAGTCCTCCTGCAAGAACTCCGGAATGACGTCCTTGCCGATCACGAGATTAGCGAGGATCACCGAGGAGACGCGGATCGCGCGGCGCAGGATGAAGGCCTCGATGGCGCCGACGCGATAGGCCGTCACCATCGGAATGCCCGACAGCGCAAGCTCCAGCGTCACCGTGCCGGACTTCGCCAGCGCCGCGTGCGCAATGCGGAAGGCGGCGCGCTTGTCGTTCTCGCCGATCACGATCTGAGGCTTGACCGGCCAATTCGCGATGCCCTCGCGGATGGTCGCTTCGAGATGCGGCATGGTCGGCAGCATCAGTTCGAACGCGCGCCCCTCCGCCTGCAACCGGCCGATTGCCGCACCGAACACCTCGAGGTGATGCCGGATCTCGCTGCGGCGGCTGCCAGGCAGCACCAGGAGCACCGGCGGCTCACTGTTGCGGCGCGTCCGCTCCTCCGCGTTCGGCCGCAGCGAGCCCAATTGCTCGACCAGGGGATGGCCGACATAGCTGCATGGCGGCCCGCCCAGCTTGCGGTATTCCTCCGGCTCGAATGGCAAGAGGCCGAGCACATGGTCGACATAGCCGCGCATGGTCCGCGCCCGTCCCGGCCGCCACGCCCAGAGCTGCGGCGAGACGTAATCGACGATCGGGATCGCCGGACTGCGCGAACGCACGCGGCGGGCGACGCGATGGGTGAAATCGGGGCTGTCGATGATGACGAGCGCATCAGGCGCGGCCTCGGTCACGGCGTCGGCCGTCTTACGGATCAGCCGCAGGATTTTCGGCAATTGCTGAATGACGGCGGCGAAGCCGACGATGGAGAGCTCCTCGATCGGAAACAGGGTCTCGAGCCCCTCGCGCGCCATGGTGCGGCCGCCGACACCTTCGAACTGCACACCGTCGCCGAGGCGCTGACGCAGCACCTTCATCAAGGCGCTGCCGAGCCGGTCACCGGATTCCTCCGTGGCGATCAGGAAGATCTTGCGCTTGGGATCGCGGCTCTGCATCACGCCGGCAGGCCGATGACGAAGAGGTATTTGGCGTCGGCGAGCGCGATCATCGCCTGCGGCTCGGCAGCGATCGTATTGCCGGCGATGACGGCGATGCCGGCAAGGCCCGCCTTGGCGACACCCTCGATGGTACGCGGGCCGATCGTCGGCAGGTCGAAGCGCAAATCCTGGCCGCTCTTCGGCGCCTTCACCAGCACGCCGCGGCCCATGGCCGCGCGAATCCGGCCCTCCTCTCGCAGCCGCGCGACGCGCGCAAGCAGCGCGTCGGTGCCCTCGATATCCTCGACCGCCACGACATGACCGTCGATCACGACCGCGGCCTGGCCGATGTCGAACGGACCGAGCGCGGTCAACACCGCCCGGCCGCGCTCGATGTCGGTCTTGCCAGTGTCGCTCGGCCAGGCGCGGCTGATGCAGCCCTCGGGCATCAGCAGATCGGGCGCGACGTCCTTGATGCCGACCATGCGGAAGCCGTCCTGCTCAAGGATGCGGCCGACGCCAGACAGGAGATGATCGTCGCCGCCGCGGAAGGCGCGAATGACGTTTCCGAGCAGGCGCAGCGTCTTGACGTCGAAGCGGATCTCCGAGAGCGAGGGGCGCACCAATGTGCCGATGAAGATCAGGTCGCGGCAGCCTTCTTCGCGAAACAGCCGCATCGCGCGGCCGAGCTGGCCGACCGATATCCAGCGGTGGCGGAATTTCTCCACCCGCGCCGGATCGCAGGCCCCGCGCAGCGGAAACAGCACCGGCGTGATACCGCGCGCGGCCAGCGATTCGGCGACCGCGAACGGCATCGCGCCGCCGCCGGCGACCACGCCGACCGGCGATGAAATCTCTGAAGCCGCCGATGTCATGCCCGCGGCCATCCCAGGATCACTTCGCGATGGCGGGAAGACAGAGCGGGCGCTTGCCCTTGCCGATGAAGTCGAGGATCTCGGCGATCGCAGGGTCTTCGCCCGCGAGCGGCCGCACCGCCTCCAGCCGCTCGGCGAAAGTGCCGGGACCATGGAACAGTTTTTGGTAGAACCCGCGCACGGTCGCAAGCCGCTGCTTGGTGAACTTGCGCCGCTTCATGCCGATCAGATTGAGGCTTTCCAGCACCGCATATTGGCCATTGACGAGCCCGTACGGGATGACGTCGTCGCGGACGCCGCACACGCCGCCGACCATGACATAGGGGCCGACGCGCGTGAACTGGTGCACAGCCGACAGGCCGCCGACGTACACGGCGTCGCCGATCTCGCAATGGCCGCCGAGCGTCGCCGAGGTCGCGAAGATCACGTTGTCGCCAACCATGCAGTCATGGCCGACATGGCTATTGTTCATGAAATAGCCGCCATTGCCGACGCGCGTCAGCCCTCCACCCTTGATTGTGCCGACATTCATCGTCGCGCCTTCCCGGATGGTGCAGCCGGAACCGATCTCGAGTTTCGTCGGCTCGCCCTTGTAGCTGAGATCCTGCGGGGCACCGCCCAGCACTGCGAACGGCGAGATCACGCAGCCATCGCCGAGCGAGGTATGGCCGATGACGGTGACATGTCCGATCAGCTTGCAGTTCGCGCCGATCACGACGTTCGGGCCGATGATGCAATAGGGGCCGATCTCGGTGCCCGCGCCGATCACGGCGCCGTCCGCGACCCGTGCGGTGGGATCAATCTTGCTCATCAAGCCAATCTTACTCGTCAAGAAGGTCTCGTTATGTATTGAAGTCGCTTGGTTTTCGGCTGGTTAGCGCGACTATGCCCGATCTGTCCAGTGACGTATCATCTCGGCGTGTTTCATGTGTCGGATGAGGCGGCCTTCCCGGCCCATCAACGGGTTCATGTGAAGCTTGAGGTGATCGTGGTCAGGACCCTGGCACTTCTGCTCGCCCAGCTCGCGACGGCTCCGATCGTGTCCGAGACCGGCGAACGCCGCCTCGTCGATCTCGGGACATTTGAATGCCGGGACATCACCCGCAGCACGGTGCTTCAGCGGGTCTGTTACGATCGCGCGCAGCAGAATCTGGTTGTCGCGAACAACGGCGCCTATGACCGCTATTGCGGCGTGACGCCCGATACGGTCGAGCATCTCCTCGGCGCGCCCTCCATGGGGCAGTTCTTCAACCAAAATATCAAGCCCGAGGCGACCACCGGGAGCTACGCGTGCCGGACACACGAGCCGGCCAAGGATTAATCCCGCTCAGTCCGTCAGCATGGCGCCGACGTCGGCTTCCGCAACGATCTGCCCATTGACCTTGGCATCGCCGTGAAACCACCACATGGCCTTGCGGCGGCCGAGCGAACGCATGTGATACTCGATGGTATCGCCGGGCAGCACGGGCTTGCGGAACTTGCACTTGTCGATGGTCAGGAAATAGACCGCGCGCGGCTTCTCGGTGCCCTCGACCGACTTGATGCCGATCACGCCCGCGGTCTGCGCCATCGCCTCGATCATCATCACGCCGGGATAGACCGGGCGCTCGGGAAAGTGCCCTTGGAAGGCCGGCTCGTTGAAGGTGACGTTCTTGATGCCGATGCCGCTGTAATCGGCGCGGATGTTGATCACGCGGTCGATCAGGAGCATCGGAAAGCGGTGCGGCAGGGTCTGGAGGATCGCGTTGATATCCACCAGTTCGAACTTAACAGGTGATTCCACCGTCATTCCCGTCCCTCGTCCTTCGCATCGGCCTTGCTGTCGCGCACCAGGCGCTCCACCGCGATGATCTCCTTGAACCACTGTTTGGTCGGCTTGGCGAAATGCCCGCCCCAGCGTCCGCCCGGCGGGATGTCGTCCTTGACGGCACTCATGGCGGTCACCTGAGCTCCGTCGCCGATCTTGAGGTGGTTGTTGATGCCAACCTTCGCTCCCAGCGCCACGTTGTCGCCGATGGTCAGGCTGCCGGCGAGACCGATCTGGGCCGCCAGCAGGCAGTGCCGCCCGATCGTCACATTGTGGCCGATCTGGACCTGATTGTCGATTTTGGTCCCCTCGCCGATCACGGTGTCGCGCAAGGAGCCGCGGTCGATCGTGGTGTTGGCGCCGACCTCGACGTCGTTCTGGATCAGCACCCGCCCGGTCTGCGGCACCTTTAGATGGCCCTCGGGGCCGAAGAAGATGAAGCCGTAGCCGTCCTGGCCGATCGAGCAGCCCGGATGGATCAGCACGTTGTTGCCGATCAGGGAGCACTGGATGGCCGTGCGGGCACCGACATTGCAGTCCCGGCCGATCTTGACGCCGGGGCCGATCACCGCTCCGACGCCAATCACGGTGCCGCTGCCGATCTCGACGTCCGGGCCGATCACGGCCAGGGGATCGACGATCACCCCATCCTCGAGCCGGGCCGTGGGATCGATGATGGCGGACGGCGCGATGCCGTCATTGCCGACCCAGGATTGCGGCCTGAGCGCGTCTCCGTGCCATTCCCGCGCGATCCTGACGAAGGCACGGAACGGCTGCGCCACCCGCAGCACGGCCACATGCGCGGGCACCTCGGCCTCGAAGCGCGGGCTCACGAGGCAGGCCCCAGCCCGGGTCGCCTTGAGCTGATCGGCATATTTCAGGTTGTCGAAGAACGCCAGATGCATCGGGCCGGCTTCGTCGAGTGAAGCAAGGCCCGCGATGATCCGGCCGCCCCTTTCGGGGTCGACCAGCTGCGCCTTGGTCAGCGCGGCAATGTCAGCCAACGCTGAGGCAGGCGGTTTTGTGAAGAAGGTCGGCTGCGCCATTCCACCCCGTCGCGGTCCGGCTTCGGCATGAAGCGGTCAGACCGCATCATGCCTCATCTGCAGGATTGGCACGATCCCTTTCGGAAACCGGCTCCAGTGATCCGGATCGTGCCGTGCTGGTCGAATTAGAACGTGGTACCGCCGCCGAACCGGAACTCCTGCACGCGGTCGTACTTGCCCTTGGTGAGCGGCACCGCGTAGTCGAAGCGCAGCGGACCGAACGGCGACTGCCAGATCAGACCGACACCGACCGACGTGCGGACGACCTTGCTGTCGTCAAACACGAGACCGGTACAGGTTCCGGTGCTCGTCGGATTGATGGTCGACGGGATACAGCCCGGCACATTGACCTCGTTGGTAGCGGTCCAACTCGTCGGTCCCTTATAATCATAGAGACCGCCGGCGTCGGCATAGACCGCGCCCTTCAGACCCACTTCCTTGGGCAGGAACCAGAACGGCATCTGCAATTCGAGCGAAGCGCCCCAATACTTGGTGCCGCCGAGCGCGTCCTGCGTACCGAACGGATTCAGGTCGCGCGGGCCGATGCCGTTCGGCGCGAAGCCGCGGACGAGGTTCGGGCCCATCTGGAAGTGGTCGAGCATCCGCAGATCATCGTTGATCTTGGTCAGAATACCGCCCTGCAGACGGACGATGCCGACGATGTCAGACACCAGCGGAGCATAATACTTTCCGTCCGCAACGGTCTTCAGATAGCTGACGTCGCCGCCGACGCCCGCGAAATCCTGCCGGAAGTCGATGAGCAGACCGTCGGTGGGGTTCTTGTTGTTGTCCAGCGTGTTGTAGGTCAGCGTGTAGCCGAGCGCCGAGGTCAGGGTCTTGCCGTTGGCAAGCTCCTTGCGCACCGGCAGCGAGGCTTCACCGTCGCTGTAGCAGCCAAGGCCGTTGGTCGAGCTCAGGTCGATGCCGTTCACGGCGGCGAAGGCCGGGCTCGGGTTGAAGGCCGACGTTCCCAGATTGTTGTTACAGTTCGCCAGATAGAACGGCAGCGTGATTTCCTGCTGGTAGATCGAGTAGCGCAGCTGGAGCGCCAGGTCTTCACGTAAGGAGAAGCCGAGGCGCGGCGAGAAGCCGAGCGTCTTGGTGCCGTAGGAGATGTAGCTGTTGGCCAGCTGCTGGCGCTGATAGAGGTCGAGGCCGAGCGCGACGCGGTAGTCGAGCAGATAGGGCTCGACGAACGACAGCGAGTAACCGCGCGCATACTGGCCATAGGTCACCGACGCCTTGGCGAACAGGCCGCGGCCGAGCAGATTGCGTTCGGAGATCGAGACTTCAGCCAGCGCGCCGTCGGTCGTGGAGTAGCCGCCCGAGATCGAGAAGTCGCCGGTCGATTTCTCTTCCATATCGACGATCAGGATCACGCGGTCGCTCGACGAGCCGGGTTCGGTCGTGATCTTAACGCTCTTGAAGTAGTCGAGGTTCTTCAGCCGCCGCTCGGCGCGGTCGACCAGCGCGCGGTTGTAGGCATCGCCTTCCGAGATGTCGAACTCGCGGCGGATCACGTAGTCGCGCGTGCGGGTGTTGCCGCGCAGGTTGATGCGCTCGATATAGGTGCGCGGGCCCTCGTCGACGTTGAACACGACGGAGACGGTATGGGCCTCGAAATTGCGATCGCCGCCGGGACGAACCACGGCGAAGGCATAACCGCGGCGCGAAGCCTCGATCTGCATCTCCTCGACCGACTTCTCGACCGATTCGACGTTGTAGAGCGAGCCGACGCTGACGCGCGAATACCCGCGCAGCGACGAGGGATCGAAATTCGGAATGCTGGAGCGGAAGTCGACCGCGCCGACGCGATATTGCGCGCCTTCCTCGATCTTGAAGGTGACGTTGAAGCCCTTCTTCTCCGGATCGTATTCGGTGAGCGCGGCCACGACCTGGACGTCGGCGAAGCCGTGCTTGAGATAGAAGCGGCGGATCAGGTCGCGGTCGGCCTCGACGCGATCGGGATCGTAGATGTCACCGCTGGCGAGGAAGCTCAGCAGGTTCGATTCGCGTGTCTTGATGACGTCGCGCAGACGATAGGACGAGAATGCACTGTTGCCGACGAACTCGATCGACTTGACGCCGGTCTTGGCGCCCTCCTCGATCGTGAAGATCAGGTCGACGCGGTTGTTCGGCTGCTCGATGATTTCAGGCGTGACGCGCACGTCATAGCGGCCGGACCGGCGATAGATCTCGGCGATTCGCAAGGTGTCGGACTGCACCATGGCGCGGGAGAAGGTGCCCCGTGCCTTGGACTGGACTTCAGCGGTGAGCTGCTCGTCCTTGATCTTCTTGTTGCCCTCGAAGGCGATGCGCCCGATCACCGGGTTTTCCACCACGGAGACGATGATCTGGCCGCCGGGGCCGCGATTGATTCTGACGTCCTGGAACAGGCCGGTCTCGATCAATGCCTTGAGGCCGTCGTCGATGGCGCCTTGATCCAGGCGGCCGCCCGGGCCCGGCTTGAAATAGGAGCGGATCGTCTCCACCTCGACACGGCGATTTCCTTGGACGGAAATCGACTGGACCGTCTGAGCGAGCGCAGACGAAGACACGAAAACAGCCCCAACCGGGGCAACCACCGGCGCGCCGAACATGATCAGGGTTGCGAGCAAGCCCCCCCGGAGTCGCAGTCCAAACTTCATCGCGCAACGCGCCCTTATCATTCCGTACCAGACCCAACCCCAACGCCGATCTGGAAAGATTCCCCAAGTTCAGGCCGCTTGTAGCCAATTTCACCGACGCCGCAAACGGTCGAGCGCGCCGCAATTTCAATTTCATTCCAAGACGTTGCTCAACAGCAACGCCACAAAAAAGCCCCTATCAGGAAGCCGCCATCCGAAGGATGTCGTTGTAGGTCGCAAACACCATCAACATCAGCACCAAACCGAGCCCGATTCGGAACCCCATCTCCTGAGTCCGTTCGGACAGAGGCCGGCCGCGGACCACTTCCGCTGCATAGAACATAAGGTGACCGCCATCGAGCAGCGGGATCGGGAACAGGTTCAACAGGCCGATCGACACCGACAGCACCGCGCACAAATTGATCACGAACTGGAATCCGGCGCTGGCCGCCTGCCCCGACATCTTCGCGATTCCCAGGACGCCGCTGACCTCGTTGGGATTGCCGTTTCCGACGAACAACGAGCCCAGGAACTTGAAGGTGCTGGTGATGATGAACCAGACCTGCTCGACGCCGATCTTGAGCGCTTCGCCGATGCCCACCGGAGCGGTCGAGGCCTCACCGGCCTGCGACTTATGCTCGACACCGAGTACGCCGACGCGATGGCGGTTGCCGAAGGGATCCTTGCGCTCGAGCAGTGCGGGGGTCGCAGTCAGCGACACGATGGCACCGTCCCGCTTCACCTGGAACGCAAGCGCTGAACCCGCGCTCATCGCAACGATTCGCTGCATGTCGGCAAAGCTCTCGATCGGCTTGCCGTCGATCTGGACGACGACGTCCCCGATCTTGAAGCCGGCCGCCGCTGCAGCGCCGTCGGCGACGACGCCGTCCACGCGCGCGATCGTGCTCGGCTTGCCGTAGTACAGCGCCATGGCGGCGAAGATCAGCGCGCCCAGGATGAAATTGGCGATCGGTCCGGCGGCGACGATGGCGGCGCGCGGGCCGACCTTCTTGTGGTGGAAGCTGCCGGCGCGCTCCTCGGCCGTCATGGCCGCGAGCGTCTGGGCCGACGGGGTCGAGGCCTCGCTCTCGTCGCCGAAAAACTTGACGTAACCGCCAAGCGGAATCGCGGAGATCTTCCAGCGGGTCCCGTGACGGTCGTTGAAACCGACCAGCTCAGGCCCGAAACCGAGTGAAAAGGTCAAAACGCGAACGCCCGCCCAGCGCGCGACCAGGAAATGGCCGAGCTCGTGGAAGAACACGACGATGGTCAAGACGAACAGGAAGGGGATCGCGTAACCGAGGAGCCCATGGCTCAACGTATTGAAACTATGGACAAAAAAGTCGATCATCGAATTCCCTCATCCAGCGCCGCAAGGCCCTGGCCCCGAACCATCTAGGATGCCTTTAAGGCAATTTGAGGCAATAGGGCGGCAGCTCTATTTCGCGCAACATGGTCAACGGAGATTGCATCATCGGCCGAGGTCATCGGAGCCTGGTTCCCGCTGCGGATCCAGTCGTCCAGCGTCGCCTCGACCAGGCGCGCGATCGCACCAAACCGGATCTTGCCGGCGATGAAGGCGGCGACCGCGACCTCGTTGGCAGCGTTGTAGACGGTGGTCGCTCCCTTCCCGGTCCGGAGCGAATCGTAGGCCAGGCGCAGGCCCGGGAACCGCTCGAAATCCGGCGCCTCGAAGGTCAGCTGGCCGATCTTGGCCAGGTCGAGCTTGGCCGCCGGACCCTTGATACGGTCGGGCCAGCCGAGACAATGCGCGATCGGCGTCCGCATGTCGGGCGCGCCGAGCTGGGCCACGACGGAGCAATCGGAAAACTCGACCATGCCGTGGATGATCGACTGCGGATGAACGAGCACGTCGATCTCGTCGGGCGCGAGCGCGAACAGATAGGACGCCTCGATCACCTCGAGCCCCTTGTTCATCATCGAGGCGGAATCGATCGTGATCTTCTGGCCCATGCTCCAATTGGGATGCTTCAGGGCCTGCTCGAGCGTGGCCTGCTCGATGTCGGCAGGCTTCCAGGTCCGGAACGGGCCGCCCGAGGCCGTGATGATGACGCGGACGAGCTCGTCGCGATTGCCTGAGCTCAGCGCCTGGAACAGAGCATTGTGCTCGGAATCGGCCGGCAGGATGCAGGCGCCGGCTTTTGCCGCGCGCTGCATGAAGAAATCGCCGGCGCAGACCAGGCATTCCTTGTTGGCGAGCGCGACATGCGCGCCGCGATCAACCGCGGCCAGGGCCGGCTTCAGTCCGGCGGCGCCGCTCACGGCCGCCATCACCCAATCGGCAGGACGCGCACCCGCCTCGATCACCGCGCTTTCGCCGGCGCCGCATTCGGTGCTGGTCCCGGCCAACGCGGCCTTCAGCTCGGCGAGCTTGGAGGTGTCGGCGATCGCGACGTAGCGCGCGGAGAATTCCTTCGCGAGCTTGGCCAGCGCTTCGACATTGCCGTTCGCCGTCAGCGCCTCGACGCGATAGCGTTCGGGCGAGGCGCGCAGCAAATCCATCGTGCTGTCGCCGATCGAGCCGGTGGCACCGAGTACCGTGACGCTGCGGACGGCAGACGCAGCAAGCCTGTTGTTACGCAATGGGACCGCGCTCATATCCTCACCAAACCATAAGACCGCTTCCGGCGCTATGCACACCATGGCGGAGAAAGCCGATAATCCATGCCGCCAGGATGGCGGCAACAAAGCCGTCCAGGCGGTCCATAAGTCCGCCATGGCCGGGAATTAAGTGACTGGAATCCTTGACGCCGAAGCGCCGCTTCACCGCGGATTCGAACAGATCGCCCAACGCCGATACCACCGACAGGATGGCGCTGACGAGCAGCAATGGCGCCATCTTTCCGAGCCCGCCAGCCGCGAAGCCTACCGCAACCAAGAGGCTTGCGACAAAGCCGCCGAGAGCGCCCGCCCAGGTCTTCTTCGGGCTCACGCGCGGCCACAGTTTCGGTCCACCGATACTGCGGCCGGCGAAATAGCCGCCGATATCGGTCGCCCACACCACGAGCAGCACGAACATCAGGGCGGCGAACCCGTTTAAGAGATCCTGCCGCACCAGGATCGAGGCCAGCAGCGCCGCCGATGCATAGGCGAATCCGGTAGCCGCCCAGACGAACTTGCCCCGCGCGATCAGCGTCACGATCGCACCGCCGATGAAGCCGGCGATGACAGCCGTCTTGAGCGCGCCGAAGGCAACGCAGAATCCCATGATGGCGATGACGATGGTCCCCGCCCCCGTCAGCGCGACCGAGCCCGCGCCCACCACCATCAGCCATTCCGCGAACAATCCGATCGATACCAGGGTGACAAGAAGTGCCCACAGCCAGCCGCCGGCGTAGGCGAGCGCAATGGCGAGCGGCGCCAGCACGAGCGCGGCGAGGATCCGCAGCACGAGATTGCTCGGGGCAGGCGCAGAGCCCGCCGGTGCGGCGTCGGGTTCGCTCACGAGGCGGTTTTCGCGACCAAGCCGCCGAAACGGCGCTCGCGCCTGGCAAATTCGGCGATCGCGCTTTCCAGCGCCGCCTTGTCGAAATCGGGCCAGTGGATCGGCACGAAGACGAGCTCGCTATAGGCGGCCTGCCACATCAGGAAGTTGGACAGGCGCTGCTCGCCGCTGGTGCGGATGATGAGATCGGGATCGGGAATGTCGGGTGCGTCGAGATGCGCGCCAAGCGTTTCGGCGTCGATCGTGGCGGGATCCCGCCTGCCCTCTGCGACTTCGCGCGCGAGCTTCTGCGCGGCCTTCGCGATCTCCTGCCGCGAGCCGTAGTTGAAGGCGACGACGAGCGTGAGGCGCGTGTTGTCGCGCGTCAGTTCCTCCGCCTCGTTGAGGAGCGCGCAGATGTCGCTCTCGAGCCCTTCGCGCTCGCCGATGATGCGGACCTTGACGCCGTCGCGATGCAGGCTCGCCAGATCGTTGCGGATGAAGCGCCGCAGCAGGCCGAAGAGATCGCCGATCTCGCTCGCCGGGCGCGACCAGTTCTCCGAGGAGAACGAGAAGATGGTGAGATAGCGAATGCCGAGCTCGTGCGAGGCGCGCACCACGCGGCGCAGCGCGTCCACGCCGCGGCGATGCCCTTCCGCACGCGGCAAGCCGCGCGCAGCCGCCCAACGCCCGTTGCCATCCATGATGATGGCGACATGCGCAGGCGCGTCGGACCGGTCGGGTCCTTCCGTTGCGGGCGCGGTGGCGTTGGACATGAAGGCGATGCCTTAAACGGTGAGGATTTCTTTTTCCTTGGCGGCCAGCAGCTGGTCGATCTCGGTGATCGTGCCGTCGGTCGCCTTCTGCACCTCGTCGGCGTGACGCTTCTGGTCGTCCTCCGACATCTCGTGATTCTTCTCGAGCTTCTTGAGCACGTCGAGACCGTCGCGACGGACATGGCGCGCGGCGACCTTGGCGGCCTCCGCGTATTTGTGCGCGACCTTCACCAGCTCCTTGCGGCGCTCCTCGTTGAGCTCGGGAATACGCAGGCGCAGCACCTGGCCCTCGGTCGCGGGCGACAGGCCGAGATTGGAATCGACGATCGCCTTCTCCACGGCTTTGACCATCGACTTGTCCCAGACCTGCACCGAGATCAGGCGCGGCTCCGGCACGCTGACGGTGGCGAGCTGATTGAGTGGCATGTGAGTGCCATAAGCGTCGACCTGCACCGGATCGAGCATCGAGGCGGAGGCGCGCCCCGTCCGCAGGCCGCCAAGCTCGTGCTTGAGGGACTGGACGGCGCCCTGCATGCGGCGCTTCACTTCGTTGAGGTCGAAACTACCCGTGGCCATCACGTTTCTCCTTCAAAATCCCGGCGACCGCTCCGCGCCCTTCTCTTGGGCGCGACGACGAGCCGTCAGCCGGCGACAATGGTTCCGTGGCCGGCACCACGCAGAATCGCACCGATCGAACCCGACTGCGCGATCGAGAATACAATGATAGGCAGCGACGTCTCGCGGGCAAGCGCGAAGGCGGTGGCATCCATCACCTTGTAGTCGCCCTCGATGGCCTGCGAATGCGTCAGCCGGTCGAACCGCGTGGCGGTCGGATCCTTCTTCGGGTCGGCCGAGTAGACGCCGTCGACATTGGTCGCCTTCAGCACCGCCTGGGCGCCGATCTCGGCGGCGCGCAACACCGCGGTCGTGTCGGTGGTGAAGAACGGATTGCCGGTTCCGCCGCCGAGCAGCACGATCCGGCCCTCGGCGAGGTATTTGTGCGCCGCGGTGCGGGTGAACAGCTCGGAAATCTCCGGCATGACGAAGGCCGACAGCGTGCGCGCCGGCGTGCCCTTGCGCTCGATCGCCGCTTCCAGCGCGAGGCAGTTCATCATGGTGGCGAGCATGCCCATGGTGTCGCCGGTCGGGCGCGATACGCCGCGGGATGACACCTCGACGCCACGCACGATATTGCCGCCGCCGATCACGACCGCGACCTCGGTGCCGAGCTTGCGGGCGGCAATCAGATCGTCCGCAACCCGGTCCACGGTCGGCTGGTCGATACCAAAGCCCTGCTGTCCCGCGAGATATTCGCCGGACAGCTTGATCACGACGCGACGATAGACCGGATCAGTCATGAGCACTTTCCTTGTCCGGGCGCCGCTTCCGGCGGCACGCCGGAAGGAGGTGTTCCGGCGCTTACTTCTTGCCGCTGGCCGCCGCGACCTCGGCTGCGAAGTCGCTTTCCTGCTTCTCGATTCCCTCACCGAGAGCATAGCGCACAAAGCCCGCGATCTTCACGGGCCCGCCGACCTTGCCCTCGGCCTCCTTCACTGCCTGCGCCACCGACTTGCCGGTGTCGTGGATGAAGGCCTGCTCGAGCAGGCAGACTTCCTTGTAGTAGGTCTTGAGGCCGGACTCGACGATCTTCTCGATCACGTTCTCGGGCTTGCCCTGCTGGCGGTATTTGTCGGCAAGCACGTCCTTCTCGCGCTTGACGACCGCCGGATCGAGGCCGGACGGATCGAGCGCCAGCGGGTTGGTGG
The DNA here is from genome assembly GCF_041357655.1 of Bradyrhizobium sp. DN3. Lineage (NCBI taxonomy): Bacteria > Pseudomonadati > Pseudomonadota > Alphaproteobacteria > Hyphomicrobiales > Nitrobacteraceae > Bradyrhizobium > Bradyrhizobium sp. DN3. The sequence goes on from NZ_JAULLN010000030.1 coordinate 91,587, forward strand.
CGGCGACATGCATCGCGATCTGGCGACCGAGCGTTGCGAGCTCGTCGGCCTTGCCCGGCGATTCCAGCGCCACGATCACGCCCATCTTGCCGGCGCCGTCGATGACGGCCCCGTGGACATAGCTCGACACCACGCCCTGGCTGACTTCGAGCTGGGCAGCGCGGCGCAGCGTCATGTTCTCGCCGATGGTGGCGATCGCGTCATTGATCGCGGTCTCGATCGTGACGTCGCCGACCTTGGCGGCCTTGATCTTCTCGACATCGGCGCCGACGTCGAACGCGACCTGGGCGATCATCTTGACCAGCCCCTGGAACTGGCCGTTGCGCGCCACGAAATCGGTCTCGGAGTTGACCTCGACCACGACGCCCTTGGTGCCCTTGGTGAGCGCGCCAATCAGGCCCTCGGCCGCGACGCGGCCCGACTTCTTGGCGGCCTTCGACAGGCCCTTCTTGCGCAGCCAGTCCTGCGCGGCTTCCATGTTGCCGTCGTTTTCGGTCAGGGCGGCCTTGCAGTCCATCATGCCCGCGCCGGTCGACTCGCGCAGGTCCTTGACCATCGCAGCTGTGATCGTTGCCATCGTTGAAAATCCTTTGTGCCTGCCGGTTTGCCGCGGCGCGGCATCGAAGCGCCTCGCCGCGGTCCATCTCAGGAATTCGCGTCAACTGAAATGGTGGCCGGATCCTATCCGGCCAACCCATCGCTCTTTTTGACTATTCCGCTTCCGCGGTCAGCGCCTTGGCCTTGGCCACCCAGGCATCCGCGCGGCTCGGCAGACCGACTTCTTCGCCGATCGTGTGCGCGGTGTCGTGGTCGAGCTCGGCGAGCTGCCAGTAGTGGAAGATGCCGAGATCGTTGAACTTCTTCTCGATCGCACCCGACACGCCCGGCAGCTTCTTGAGGTCGTCCGCGGTGCCGCGGGGACCTGCAAGGCCCTGGAAACCGCTCGACGAGGGCGCCGGCAGCTCTTCGGCGAGCGGCTGGGCCGAGGCGCCGATGTCGACGCCCGAATCGCCCTGCGCGCGCGAAATGCCGTCGATTGCCGCACGCGCAATGAGATCGCAGTACAGCGAAATCGCGCGGCCGGCGTCGTCATTGCCCGGCACCACATAGGTGATGCCCTTGGGGTCCGAATTGGTGTCGACGATCGCCGCGACCGGGATGTTGAGCCGCTGGGCTTCCTGGATCGCGATGTCTTCCTTGTTGGTGTCGATCACGAAGATCAGGTCGGGCAGACCGCCCATGTCCTTGATGCCACCGAGCGAACGATCGAGCTTGTCGCGCTCGCGCTGCAGCGTCAGGCGCTCCTTCTTCGTGTAGGAATTGGCTTCGCCGCCCGACAGCACGTCGTCGAGGTGACGCAGGCGCTTGATCGAGGCCGAGATCGTCTTCCAGTTGGTCAGCGTGCCGCCGAGCCAGCGCGAATTGACGAAATACTGCGCGCAGCGCTTGGCCGCGTCCGCAACGCCGTCCTGCGCCTGGCGCTTGGTGCCGACGAACAGGATGCGGCCGCCCTTGGCAACCGTGTCGCTGACGGCCTGGAGGGCCTGGTGCAGCATCGGCACGGTCTGGGCGAGGTCGACGATGTGGATGTTGTTGCGGGTGCCGAAAATGAACGGTGCCATTTTCGGATTCCAGCGGTGAGACTGGTGACCAAAGTGCACGCCAGCTTCGAGCAGCTGACGCATGGTGAAATCAGGTAGCGCCATCGTTCTAATTCTCCGGTTGGTTCCTCCGGAAACGTGTGAGCAAAACGGAGCGTTCTCGCCCCGGTTGCCACCGGACGGCCTTGTGAGCCATGTTTCCGTGTGAGATGGCGCGCTATATAGCGCCATTTCGGCGAGAAGCAAGGAAATAAGGGCCTTTCGGGGGGCGGGTTTTCGCCCGCGAGAGGCCCCTTTAGAGAGATCGGGCCGTGCTTTAGCACTTCGGCTGGTTCGGCGGGCACTTCTTTGCCGCCGGCGGCGGAGCCGCGGGGTGTGGCGGAGGCGCTGCCGGGCGCGGCGGTGGCGGAGGCGCGACGGCCATCCGAGGCGGCGGCGGTGGTGCCGGCCGAGCCGCCGGCGGCGCGGGCCGTGCCATCGGCGGTGGCGCTGGCCTTGCGACCGGCGGAGGCGGCGCCGGCCGC
>NZ_JAULLN010000031.1:0-83012 GCF_041357655.1 Bradyrhizobium sp. DN3
TTGCATTGGGGCCGCGCGCGCGCTGCCCTTCCCCCCCCGGGGCGGGGGGGGGTCGCGCGCGCACCGGCGCGCGGGGGGGGGGGGGAAGCCGCACAAATGGTCTCAACATCGATCCGACGCGCCGCCGCGAAAAAGCTGAGAGCCAACACCACGCCGCACGAGCGGATGCTATGGCGCGCACTCAAGGAAGTCCCGCTCGAAGGCTCGCACTTCCGCCGCCAAGCTCCAATCGGTCCCTACGTCGTCGACTTCTTCTTGCCAGCCAGGCGCCTCATCATCGAGTTAGATGGCGGACACCACAACGAAGACAATGAGACCAAGCGTGACCTCGTGCGCCAACGCTGGCTTGAGAATGAGGGTTACAGCGTCATCCGCTTTTGGAATTCGGAGATCGCTGCCGACCTGACTGCCGTGCTCGAACGCATCTATGTCGAGTTGTACGGGTCGCGCGAGGCAGAGACAGAACCCTTGAAACATCGCCGCCGGTAGCCACCCTTGTTTACCCTCCCCTGGAGGGGCAGGGTCGCTACGCATGCAGCGAAGCGAAATGCGTGGCGGGGTGGGGTGACAGACCATCCGCAGATGCGGTGCTCCCGTATGAACAGCGGCGTTCGTTCTGTCGACCTAAGCGAGACCACCTTTGTGGCTTCACCCCACCCCGCCCGCGCTCTGCGCGGTCGACCCTCCCCCTCCAGGGGAGGGTAAGCGAGAGCGAGCCTTGACCTTCCGCCTCCAATCCGCTCCCTTTGGCGCGACACAATGATCCCTCCAGGGAAAAAGCCAGAACGCCAAGGTAAGCCGCCATGTCTTTCGTCCTCGCCATCGACCAGGGCACCACCTCCTCGCGCGCGATCGTGTTTCGCAGCGACATTTCCATCGCGGCGAAGGCGCAAGCCGAATTCCCGCAGCATTTTCCGGCTTCGGGCTGGGTCGAGCACGAGCCGGAGGACATCTGGACCTCGACCGTGATGGTGTGCCGCGAGGCGATCGAGCAGGCCGGCATCACCGCAAAGGACATCGCCGCGATTGGCATCACCAACCAGCGCGAGACCACCGTGGTGTGGGACCGCGCCACCGGGCAGGCCGTGCACCGCGCCATCGTCTGGCAGGACCGCCGCACCGCCGACATCTGCGCGAAACTCAAGGCAGAAGGCCGCGAGCCCGTGATCTCGCAGAAGACCGGCCTGATCATCGATCCCTATTTTTCCGGCACCAAGGTGGCCTGGATCCTCGACCACGTCCCCGGCGCGCGGGCGCGCGCCGCCCGCGGCGAATTGATGTTCGGCACCGTCGATTGCTATCTGCTCTGGCGCCTCACCGGTGGCAAGGTGCACGCAACCGATGCCACCAACGCCTCGCGCACGCTGCTGTTCAACATCCACACCGGCCAGTGGGACGACGAGCTTTTGGAGATCATCGGCGTGCCGCGTTCGATGCTGCCCGAGGTGAAGGATTCCTCCGCCCGCTTTGGCGAGAGCACGCCGGACCTTTTCGGCGGCCCCATCGCGATCTCCGGCATCGCCGGCGACCAGCAGGCCGCGACCATCGGCCAGGCCTGCTTCCGCCCGGGCATGATGAAGTCCACCTACGGCACCGGCTGCTTCGCGCTGCTCAACACCGGCACCACGCCCGTGGTGTCGAAGAACAAGCTGCTCACCACCGTCGCCTATCAGCTCGGGGGAAAACGCACCTACGCGCTCGAAGGCTCGATCTTCGTGGCAGGCAGCGCGGTGCAATGGCTGCGCGACGGCCTCGGCATCATCAAGCACGCCGCCGAGACCGGCCCGCTCGCCGATCAATCCGATTCCATGCAGAGCGTCTATCTCGTCCCCGCTTTCGTCGGCATGGGCGCGCCCTATTGGAATCCGCGCGTGCGCGGCGCGCTGTTCGGCCTCACCCGCAACACCGGTCCCGCCGAGCTCGCCCACGCCGCCCTGGAAAGTGTCTGCTACCAGACTTTTGACCTCTGGGCGGCGATGCGCGCGGACTGGCCGAGCTCGGAAACCGCGAGCGTCGTGCTCCGCGTCGACGGCGGCATGACGGCGTCGGACTGGACCATGCAGCGCCTCGCCGATCTGCTCGACGCGCCGGTCGACCGCCCCGTGATCCAGGAGACCACGGCGCTCGGTGCCGCCTATCTCGCCGGCCTCAACGCCGGCGTCTATCCCGAGCCGACCAAGTTCGCCGACAATTGGCGATTGGAGCACCGCTTCAAGCCGAACATGAGTGACGCCACGCGGCAGCGGAAGCTCGCGGGATGGGCGCGCGCGGTGAAAGGCGTGCTGGCGAGCGATGAGGGGGAGGGGTGAGACTTGCTTACCGAACGCGAGATACTTGATGAGATCGATAACATTATCAGACACGACCAAGTTCACGGCTCTGCACACGTAAGCAGGCAGAGCGGCCGAAAGATTTTTGATTCATTGGCGCTTCCGGACAAGCTCTCGCGCTACATAAGAGAGTCGCGGCAGTCATCGTTGTCTGAGTTCTCTAAACTGACGGGCATAAGCGCGCAGACTCTTAGTTCGATCCTAAATGGCCGGAGCATTACCGAAAACATGCTCTTCCGCCTCCGGACCGGGCTTGAGTACGCAATTCAGCATCCGGGCCTTTCAGTGGTCGGGGACCGTGGCGATGTATTTCTTGGCGATTGGCGGACGACGGACACAGAAGGTATACAATCGGTTATCAACAACGTCGCCCTTCATCTCGTTGCGCTCAAGAGAGCGATTGAGACAAGCAATAGCTTGAATGGAGGAAATTCTCCGATAGACGCAATTCAGATTGCACAGCTTGTTGCATTGCTTGAGTCAACACTCGCCGCGATCAAGGCGCCGCTTGTTAATGTGCGGGAGACCAGCGGATTCTTTCGATGGTTACGTACGCTCGGAAAGCGAGCCGTTGAAAAAGGCGTCGAGGAGGGCGTTTCAGCGGCAATTCACAAAGCGGTAGATGCTGGCGGCGATTTGCTAGACAACTTAGAAGAGGGGTCTGTGATATCTGATTTGGGAAGTATTATAACGTAGTACTAATTCGCGCCGAACTACAGAACGGAGCTTATCACAAGAGGCCGAATGACATTCCAAATTGCTTTTAGGTCGGATCGACTAGGGTGAAAGTTGGCATTGTGGACATATTGATGCATTGAATGCGCCGATACGATCGGCTTGTCCCCTTCAAATTTCCGAATGATGCTTCGGCCCTTTACGTCGATAAAGCCGCGATTAAGCATGGAGTCTGCGACAGCGGAAACTCTCTTTGCGAATGGATCGTTCGGTCCGAAAACAATGCCTTGTGCCCTAGCGTAATGATTGATGGCGATCTCCAGCAGAACGCGCATCAGAACAGCAATCGCGTTGTCGTGTTCATCGAACTCCAGGTTGAACTGCAGCTCGCGCCATATCTTTTCCGCCCGCTCCAGCGGAGGAAATTTCACGAAAGGATTTTCGTCCGCTCGTGAGATCAGATTTCTTTCCTTGGATGCGCGACGCCTTTGCGCAGCCGGAGGCGGACCGTGGGGAGACGCTTCGGCCTTTTGTCCTTGGCGGGCCGGGACATTGTCAATCGACATTCCTTCGCTTTTTAGGCGGTCAAGGTACTGCCCCTTTTTCTCGTTATTCCATAGGTCGCCTAGCACAACGCGACGGTTACTCAAGTCGGTGGCGATACGCTGCAAAGTGGCGAGGTTGTCGGCCCTATTACCCAAATATGCGAGTGAGCCGCCAGCGAACGAAATCCCAGCTCGCCTCCGAATTGGTTCGGAGCTCAGAAGCCGTTCTATATTCGACCAAGGAAGTGCGGCCTCTGGAGGCAGCAAATTCTCAGATTTCAGAGCTTTCTCTATTGTCTCACCTAGCCCAATACTTTCCTTACCAGTTCGTTGTAAGAAGTTCGATTTCCCCTCCGGGTCCCATTGGCTTTGACCAACGCCTTCTTGACTGCCCGTGTGTCGCCGAAAGAGCTTTTCATCAATCACCGATAGGTCGTTCTCGATCTCGCAGTCAATCGTTGTGAAAGCATCGAGAACCTCTTCAGAAGATAGTTCAAGAAAGAACTCTTTCCATTTTGCGCTGGGCGCTAGGTCAGGATTTGCTAGGAGCTTGATGCAGCAAGTCCTGCGATTACCATCGAACACCGTGTAGGTATCGCGATCTTGACGAACAAGCGGATTTTCGTAGAGACGTTTCGTCCGCGCTAAATCGGTCGCGAGAGCGCGCATATGCATAGTGCGATTTTCAAGCAACCAGTGGATAGCCGCCGGTTCATCTCGCAGCGCACCATGTCTGTCATTGTGTGGATTAAGCCGAAGGCTCGATATTTCAATAGGAGCGATTTTTTCCATCAACTCACCCGAGCTAAGAACAAAATATCCCTCAACCTTGAATTGCTCTTAGACCGACGTCAAGTCAGCGGTACGCCAATCACCGTCTCTCAAAACTCCTCCGGCCGGTCGGGCGGTCCTGGGCGGCACCGATCATCGGCAGCGGGATCGATATCAGGATCAGTCCGCGCGGTCGCGTCATGTCATTCCCAATTAGCTATCGAAACTCACCGCCGTAGTGTTGGCGCCGCAAACCAGCACCGCAACCATTTCACCGGGTGACGGACGATAGCGCCCGGAGAGCAGCGCGGCAAAGGCGGCCGCGCCGCCGGGCTCGGTCACCAGGCGCAGGCCTGACCACAAGGCGGCTTGCGCCTGCCGGATCGCATCGTCGCTGACGAGGACAACGCGCTCGACATGGGCGCGTGCAATGGGAAACATCAGTTCACCGACGCGCCGCGGCGCAAGGCTGTCGGCGGCGATGCCGCCGGCCGGCGCATCAATCGGAGCGCCTGCCTCGAACGCGCTGTGCAAGGTCGGCGATTGCTCCGGTTCGACCGCGACGATGCGCGTCCGGCCGGCGAACCACGCGGCAATGCCACCGATCAGTCCGCCGCCGCCGACCGCCACCAGCAGCGTGTCGATGCCGGGCGCGTCCTGTTCCAGCTCCAGGCCGACGCTGCCCTGGCCGAGCAGGGTCTCGGCCTGGTCGTAGGTGCGCGCCAAGCGCATCAAGCAGTGGACGATGTACAAGCGCAACGAGACCGCGATCGCCGCCATCAAGCGCTCGATCCAGGACGGCCTTTGAGCGCGCGGCACGTGCCCTTTCGAGTGATGCTGCCGCGGGCGCTGTTGCAACCGGCGCAATGCTCCATTTCCAAGATCTTCCTTGCGCGGCAGCGGTCTTGTCGTCGACACTGATCGGCCCTGCCGTGTCCAACCATTGGGAAGAGCGAGAACGATGTTCCTGATCGGCCAATATGATTCCCCCTTCGTCCGCCGCGTCGCCATCGCGCTGAAGCTTTATGGCCTCGGCTTCGAGCACAAGCCGTGGTCGACCTTCGGTGATGCCGACAGAATCGCGCCGTATAATCCGCTGCGCCGCGTGCCGACGCTGGTGCTCGATGACGGCGAGGCGCTGATCGAGAGCACGATCATCCTCGATTATCTCGACGAGCTCGTTGGTCCCGACAAGGCGATGCTGCCGCGCAGCGGCGCCGAGCGGCGCAAGCATTTGCGCATCTGCGCGCTCGCCTCCGGCCTCGGCGACAAGGCGGTGAGCCTGCTCTATGAGCGCGTGCTGCGGAAGGAGCAGCTTGCGCTGTGGGTCGAGCGCTGCCAGGCGCAGATCGCGGACGTGCTCGCCGTGCTGGAGGCCGAGCGCGCCAAGGTGACGACGCCGTACTGGCTCGCGACGCGCATCGGCCATGCCGACGTTGCAGTCGCCTGCGTCGTCCGCTTCACCCGCGAGGCGCATCCGCAGCTGTTCGACGCGTCACGCTATCCTGCGCTGAGCGCGCATGCCGAGCGCTGCGAGGCACTGGCGCCGTTCAAGGAGATCGTGCAGCCGCTTGCGCCGCCGAAGGGGTGAACGCGCGGCGTCGATCCTACTCCCGCGTACAGGGCTTAGGCTTGCCGCTGGGAGAATCCAGAAGGATAGGATATGGCAACAGCCTTATGCCGAAGAACAGTTGCGAGCCGGCCACCTTGTCGTCCGCTCCCTGGTGTGCATCGAGGTCAAGCTTGGCTGCGATCTCGGATGTCAGCTTGGCCCGTTCCTCCATCGAAACCTTGTTGTGATATTTGATCTCGTAGACGACGTCGGCCTCGAGGACGGACCGGGTCTGGCACACGACGCCGCCGCTCGAAATGTTCTGAGTGACCGCGTCCGCGCATTCGGCCTTCAGCAACGCATTGCGCGTCGACATCAGCGACTCGTCGGAAACAAGCAGAATGTTGGCGTTCTCGAGCTTGAGGTGGATCGAATCGACCTGCTGCATGCCGGCGACGGCGGATAGCTTGTCCCTAACCTGTGCGGACACGTCGAGATTCTTCTCCAGCGATTGCTTCAACTCCCGGTCCACAGTCGGCGATTTCTGGATCTTGCCGGTCAGGAGCGCGGGATCGACATCGCAAGTCGGATGCAGCTCCAGCCGGCCGTTGCTCAGATACTCAATCGTGTTGATGGTGCCAGGGCCGCCGAACGTGCTCGGCGGCACCACCTCAAAATATCCGGTCTCGGAGAGGATGGCCGTGATCGTCTGCTTCTTTCGCGGGAATCCCGCCCAGGCTGCGATCATCACCAGTCCCACCGCGACAAAAACTCCGCTAGCAAGCCAAAACGATTTGCGGCCGGCTACTTTCCCGGACAGCACAGCTGATTTCGTTCGCCGCATGGCACGTAGCCTTTCGGACAGTCCGCCGCGGCAATCGTGGGCAGCACGACAAGAGTGATCGCAGCGACGAACAGTGCAATGACGTGTTTCATGTTCGATCCCGAGCAAACCACCGGTTTGAAGGTAGTACGCCGAGAGAGTATCGAATCTAGGTTGAGCGGCAAGTGATCCAGTTCACACCTCCGGTTCCCGCGCGAACACAAGCCGGTGATGCGAGCTGTGGGACTGCAATCCGTCTTGATCGTGTACGAGTGCGCTCAATGCGCGCACGCTAGGACCACTCGCACCGTAGCGCGAGCGTTGCCAGAAGCTGGATGCGTTTGAGATCGTGCCGCCGCTGGTACGACAACGACGTGACTCGCATCGCGAAGTGCGAAACTGGCCCGGCAGGCGATGGTGAATTGTTACAGGTGTTTTGCCCGACGGGTCAAGCATGCTGGCGGTCGTGGTCCCGTCGTCGACGATTTCGCTCGGCCCTGCAGTTCCGATAAAATTGTTCAGGCCTTTCAACCCCATCCCTACTGTGCATGGGGTTGTTTTTTCATTTTTTTGGTGATGGTCGGGCGCGCTACTCACCCTGACGTCGTCCCGGCCTAGCGCGCAATTGCGCGCGGGGGGCCGGGACCCATAACCACAGGATGTTGTGTGACGAAGATTGGTTGTTCGGTCTACGACCGTCCGCGATCGCGAGATCACGCGGTATGGGTCCCGGCCTTCGCCGGGACGACACCGTGCGCCTACCCCGCCCCTGCGCGCTTCTTCTGCCAGACCAGGTGCACCGCGCAGGTGCAGCCCGGCGGATGCGAGGCGAGGTCTTTCGGCATCTCGTCATTCGCCGGTGTTGCCGCGAAGGCCTTGTCGGTGCCCTGCTGGGAGGGAATGTAGTTCAGCACCGGCGCGAGCCAGCGCTCGGTCTCCGCCTCGCTCATCCCCTTGCGCGCGGCGTAGTCCTCGACCTGGTCGCGCTCGATCTTGCCGACGCCGAAATAATAGCTCTGAGGATTGGCGAAATAGAGCCCGGACACGGATGAGCCCGGCCACATCGCAAAGCTCTCGGTCAGCTTCACGCCGGCGGTCGCTTCTGCATCGAGCAGCGCGAACAGCGTCGCCTTCTCGGTGTGATCGGGCTGCGCGGGATAGCCGGGCGCGGGCCGGATGCCCTGATACTTCTCGAGGATCAGCTCCTCGTTGGTGAGCGCCTCGCTAGGTGCATAGGCCCAGAACTCGCGGCGGACGCGGGCATGCATGCGCTCGGCGAAAGCTTCGGCGAGGCGGTCGGCCAGCGCTTTGCACAGGATCGAGGAGTAGTCGTCATTGGCTTTTCTGAAGCGGTCGGCGACGACGTCTTCGCCGATGCCGGCGGTGACGACGAAGCCGCCGACATAGTCGGGTACGCCCGTGCCGGTAGGCGCGACGAAGTCGGCGAGCGCGGCATTGAAGCGGCCCTCGCGCTTCTCGAGCTGCTGGCGCAGCGTGTGCAGCGTCGCAATGCTCTTGGTCCGGCTTTCATCGGCATAGAGCACGATGTCGTCACCTTGCGCATTCGCCGGCCAGAATCCGATGGTCGCACGCGCTCGGAACCACTTCTCCTTCACGATGGTGTCGAGCATCTTGCGCGCATCGTCATAGAGCGAGCGCGCGACCTCGCCGACCTTGGCGTCGTCGAGGATGGCGGGGAAGCGTCCGGCGAGCTCCCAGGTCTGGAAGAACGGCGTCCAGTCGATGTAAGGCACGAGCTCGGCGATGTCGTAGTCGTCGAAGCTGCGGATGCCGAGGAAGGTCGGCTTCACCGGCTGGTTCGCAGCAAAGTCCACCGGCACCCGGTTGGCGCGCGCGTCCGCCAGCTTCAGCCGTTTCTTGTCGGCCTGCGCGCGCAGATGCGCCTCCGAAATCTTCGCGTATTCGGCGCGCACCTCGGCGGCATAGGCCTCGCGCTTCTCCGGCGAGAGCAGCGCCGAGGCGACGCCGACGGCGCGGCTGGCGTCGTTGACATGCACCACCGGACCGGCGCGATAGCTCGGGTCGATCTTCACCGCGGTATGCACGCGGCTGGTCGTGGCGCCGCCGATCAAGAGCGGCAGCTTCAGGCCTTCGCGCTGCAATTCGCCGGCGAAGAATGCCATCTCGTCCAGCGAAGGCGTGATCAGGCCGGATAGCCCGACGATGTCGGCCTTCTCCGCCTTCACGGTCTCGACGATCTTTGCCGCCGGCACCATCACGCCGAGGTCGATCACCTCGAAATTGTTACACTGCAGCACGATGCCGACGATGTTCTTGCCGATGTCGTGGACGTCGCCCTTCACGGTCGCGAGCACGATCTTGCCGGCGGACGAGGAGCCTTCGGTGCCAATGCCACTGGCGAGGTTGCGCGCCTTCTCTTCCTCCATGAACGGCATGAGGTAAGCCACCGCCTGCTTCATCACGCGCGCGGACTTCACCACCTGCGGCAAGAACATCTTGCCGTCACCGAAGAGATCGCCGACGACGTTCATGCCGGCCATCAGCGGGCCCTCGATCACGTCGAGCGGCCGCGAGGACAGTTTGCGGGCCTCTTCGGTGTCCTGTTCGATGAATTCGGTGATGCCATGGACGAGCGCGTGGCTCAGCCGCTTCTCCACCGGCCATTCGCGCCAGGCGAGATCGGCTTCCTTAGCTTCCGTCTTCTTGCCGCGGAATTTTTCCGCGAGCGCCAGCAGGCGCTCGGATGCGCCGGCATCGCGATTGAGGACGACGTCCTCGCAGGTCTGGCGCAGCTCGGGGTCGATGTCGTCATAGACGATCATCTGCCCGGCATTGACGATGCCCATGTCCATGCCCGCCTTGATGGCGTGATACAGGAACACCGAGTGCATGGCCTCGCGCACCGGCTCGTTGCCGCGGAACGAGAACGACAGGTTGGAGACGCCGCCCGAAACGTGCGCGCCCGGCAGGCTCTGGCGGATCCAGCGCGTCGCCTCGATGAAGTCGACGCCGTAATTGTTGTGCTCCTCGATGCCGGTCGCGATCGCGAAAATGTTGGGATCGAAGATGATGTCCTCGGGCGGGAAGCCGACGCGGTTGACCAGGATGTCGTAGGCGCGCTTGCAGATCTCGGTCTTGCGCGCGAACGTATCGGCTTGGCCGACCTCGTCGAACGCCATCACCACGACGGCCGCGCCATGGCGGCGCGCGATCTTGGCCTCGTGAATGAACTTGTCCTCACCTTCCTTCATCGAGATCGAATTGACCACCGGCTTGCCCTGCACGCATTTCAGGCCGGCCTCGATCACCGAGAATTTCGAGGAATCGACCATCACGGGAACGCGAGCGATGTCGGGCTCGGCGGCGACGAGGTTGAGGAAGGTCACCATCGCCGCTTCGGAATCGAGCAGGCCCTCGTCCATGTTGACGTCGATGATTTGCGCGCCGTTCTCGACCTGGTCGCGCGCGACCTGCAGCGCGGCGGTGTAGTCGCCGGCGGTGATCAGCTTGCGGAAGCGGGCCGATCCCGTGACGTTGGTGCGCTCGCCGACATTGACGAAGGGAATCGCATCCGTCAGCACAAACGGCTCGAGGCCGGAGAGCCGCAAGCGCGGCGCGATCTCCGGCACGATGCGCGGCTTGTGCGGGGCCACCGCGGCGGCAATCGCCGCGATGTGATCCGGCGTGGTACCGCAGCAGCCGCCGACAATGTTGACGAGGCCGTCGCGCGCGAACTCGCCGATCAGGCGCGCCATGTATTCCGGGCTCTCGTCATACTGGCCAAACTCGTTCGGCAGGCCGGCATTGGGATAGGCACACACGAGCGTGTCGGCGACGCGGCCGATATCGGCGATATGCGCGCGCAGGTCTTCGGCGCCGAGCGCGCAGTTGAAGCCGATGGTAACAGGCTTGGCGTGTCGCACCGAATTCCAGAACGCTTCCGGCATCTGGCCCGAGAGCAGGCGGCCGGATTTGTCGGTGATGGTGCCTGACACCATCACCGGCATGTCGATGCCGCGCTCTTCGGTGATCTCGGCGATCGCGTAGAGCGCCGCCTTGGCGTTGAGCGTGTCGAAGATGGTCTCCACCAGCAGCAGATCGACGCCGCCGTCGATCAGGCCGCGGATCTGCTCGCCATAGGATTTGCGCAGGTCATCGAAGGTGACGGCGCGATAGCCCGGATTGGAAACGTCGGGCGAGATCGAGGCGGTGCGGTTGGTCGGTCCGATGGCACCGGCGACGAAGCGCGGCTTGCCGTCCTCAGCCTCGACGCGCCTTGCCGCGTTGCCTGCAAGGCGGGCGCCTTCGCGCGCCATCTCGTAGACGATGTCGGTGAGGTCGTAATCGGCCTGCGCGATCGAGGTCGTCGAGAAGGTGTTGGTGGCGACGATGTCGGCGCCGGCACGCAAATAGGCGGCGTGGATGTCCTCGATCGCCTGCGGCTGGGTCAGGATCAACAAATCGTTGTTGCCGCGCAGGTCGCGATGAAAAGTCTTGAAGCGCTCGCCGCGGAAGGCGGCCTCGTCGAGCTGGAGATTCTGGATCATCGTGCCCATGGCGCCGTCGAGCACGAGGATGCGTTCGCGCGCGGCATTCAGCAGGGCAGTTCGCTTGGGAGAGGTGGCTACGGTCATCTGATCTTACGCAGCTTTCTGCGCGCTCTTGGCGCGAATGCCGAGCAAATGGCTGATCGCGAACACGAGATCGGCGCGGTTCATGGTGTAGAAGTGGAAGGTGTCGACGCCGTGCTTGGCCAGCTTCTGCACCTGGCCGGCCGCAACGGTTGCGGCCACCAGCTTGCGGGTCTCGGCGTCGTCGTCGAGGCCTTCGAATTTCGCGGCGAACCAGTCCGGCACGGTGGTGCCAGCGCGGGTGACGAAGGCTCTCGCCTGCTTGAAATTGTGCATGGGCATGATGCCCGGCACGACCGGGATGTTGATGCCGCGGGCGCGGACGCGGTCGAGGTAGCGGAAGTAGAGGTCGTTATCGAAGAACACTTGGGTGATCGCGCGCGTCGCACCCGCATCGACCTTGGCCTGCAGCGTGTCGATGTCGGCGTCGAAGTCGCGCGCCTCGGGGTGCTTCTCGGGATAGGCCGACACGCTCACTTCGATATCGCCATGCCGCTTCTTGATCCCCGCGACGAGCTCGGCCGAGCTCTGGTAGCCGTCGGGATGGCTGAAGTAGGGCGTGCCGATGCCGCCAACGGGATCACCGCGCAAGGCCACGATGTGGCGCACGCCGACCTCGTGATAGCGGTCGACGATCTCGTCGATCTCGCCGCGCGATGCGCCGACGCAGGTCAGATGCGCCGCCGGCAGCAGCGCGGTCTCTTTCAGGATGCGGGCGATGGTGGAATGGGTGCGCTCGCGGGTCGAGCCGCCGGCGCCGTAGGTCACCGAGACGAATTTCGGGTCGAGTGGGGCGAGCCGGTTGATGGTGTCCCAAAGATTCCGCTCCATCTCCTCGGTCTTGGGCGGAAAGAACTCGAAGGAGATCGTAGGCCGCTTCAGGTGCGCGTCTTGCCCGTTGGCCTTACCAGGCGTCGTCACGTCAGTCATGGCACCACTCACTCCAATTTCAGGCGGCGATCCGTCTACTTGGGAGACCTAAAATACGGCAAAGGCCGTTTGATCGACAGCCCATCGATGATGGGAAATTGCCCACTACGGGGTGAACAGAAGGAATTTCGTTGCTATTTGCGATCTTGGTGGGAAAGAGGTGGGAAGGCTATAATATGTTGATATAAAACGAATATTTTCGATAACTGCTCTTCAGCGATCCGATTCTGCCGGTGGGCAAATCGAAATTAGTTATACAGAAGCAACATTTGTCCCAACTAGAAGTCTCAGGGTGCCCGCCGGTCCGTACACGTCAGGCCTGCGCAGCCTGCCGTTGCCGCTGCCCGGCACTCCATTACGTTAACGCGCCATGATCCCGCTCTCAGTCCTCGACCTCTCGGTCGTCACCACCGGCACCAAGCCTGCCGCGGCGCTGCGCAACAGCATTGATCTGGCGCGCCATGTCGATGGGCTCGGCTATGTCCGCTACTGGCTCGCCGAGCATCACAACCTCGCCTCCGTCGCGAGCCCCGCGCCCGACGTGATGATCGGGCAGATCGCGGCGGTGACGAAACATATCCGTGTCGGCTCCGGCGGCGTGATGCTGCCCAACCACGCGCCGCTGGTGGTGGCCGAGCGCTTCAAGATGCTGGAGGCGCTGTTTCCTGGTCGTATCGACCTCGGTCTTGGCCGCGCCCCCGGCACCGACGGTGCCACCGCCTATGCGCTGCGCAGCCGGCTCGACCGCCGCGAGGGCGACGATTTCCTGGAGCGGCTGCACGAGCTGATTTTGTGGGAGACCCGCGAATTCCCCTCGGGCCACCCCTACAACAATGTCGTCGCCATGCCCGACGACACCAGGCTGCCGCCGATCTGGCTGCTCGGCTCGAGCGATTATTCCTCCGAGCTCGCCGCACAGGTCGGCATGGGCTTCGCCTTCGCCCATCACTTCGCCTCACACGATGCGATCGATGCGATGGTGCATTACCGCAACCGCTTCCAGCCCTCGGCCTGGCGCGCCCGCCCGCACGCAATCCTCGCGGTCGCGGCCATCACGGCCGACACCGATGAGGAGGCCGAAAGGCTCGCCAGCTCCTTCGACCTCAACCGCCTTCGCCGCGACCGCGGCCAATATCTTCCGCTGCCGAGCGTCGAGGAGGCGCTGGCCTATCCCTATACGGATGCCGAGCGCATCTCGATCCTCCGCAACCGCTCGCGTCTCTTCGTCGGCAGCCCGGAAACCGTGCAGAAGAAACTTCAGCCGCTGATCTATGCGAGCAAGCCGGACGAGCTGATGGTGATCACCGCCGTGTATGACCACGAGGCGCGGAAGAAGTCGTATTCGCTGCTGGCGGAGGCGTTCGGGCTGGCGAAAAGCGCGGCTTAAGGCGTCGTCCCGGCCTAGTGCGCAATTGCGCACGGGGGCCGGGACCCATACCGCGGAATCTTTCCGCGGAAACTCGATTTCAGAGACCTTCCGCAACAACGCGCAGCCGTGGTTATGGGCCCCGGCCTTCGCCGGGGCGACCTCTAATCCTGCGCCTCGCTGAACGTCGCACGGAACGGGTGTCCCGGATACACCCCGACGATGCGGAATTCGCGCGAGAAGAATTTCAGCTCCTCGATCGCGAAGGCGAGGCCCTTGTCATCGGGATGGCCGTCGACGTCGGCGTAGAACTGCGTGGCGAAGAAATTGCCGTCGACCATGTAGCTTTCGAGCTTGGTCATGTTGACGCCGTTGGTGGCAAAGCCGCCGAGCGCCTTGTAGAGCGCGGCCGGCAAATTGCGCACCCGGAAGACGAACGTCGTGACCAGCGGGCCCGAGCCTTGCGCGGCCCATTTCGGCTCGCGCGCCAGTACCACAAAGCGCGTGGTGTTGTGGGCCTCGTCCTCGACGTCCTCGGCGAGGATGTCGAGCCCATAGATCTTCGCGGCGAGGCGCGAGGCGATCGCCGCGACGGTCTTGTCCTTGCGCTCGGAAATGTCGCGGGCGCTGCCGGCGGTGTCGGCGTGCACAATCGGCTTGATGCCGAGCTTGCGGATGATGCGGCGGCACTGTCCGAGCGCATGGACATGGCTCTCCACGCTCTTGATGTCTTCTAGCTTGGTGCCCTTCACCGCCATCAGCTGATGCCGGACCGGCAGGAACCATTCGCCGATGATGAAGAGGCCGGAGGCCGGCAGAAGGTGATGGATGTCGGCGACGCGGCCGGCGACCGAATTCTCGATCGGGATCATGCCGAGATCGGCATCGCCCGACGAGATCGCCGACAGCGCGTCCTCGAAGGTGGCGCAGGGCATCGGCTCGGCGTCGGGATAGGCTTCGACGATGGCGATGTGGGAATTGGCCCCAGGCTCGCCCTGGAATGCGATTTTCAGCTTGCTCATGATCGGCCTTGTAACAGCGGCTCAGGATTTGGAAAGGATGCTACGCGCGGTTTCGAGATCGGGCGGCGTATCCACGCCACGTGGCACGCTGTCGACAATCATGATGTCGATGCGCATGCCGGCTTCCACCGCCCGGAGCTGTTCCAGGCTCTCCTGGCGCTCCAGAGCCGATGGCGGCAGCGACACGAACCGTTCCAGCGCGGCGCGACGGTAGGCGTAAAGGCCGATGTGGTGGTAACGCGGTCCGTTGCCGTATGGGGCTGTGGCGCGGGTGAAATAGAGTGCCCGTAGCCGCCTCGGCCCGATCGGCGAGCCCACAGCCTTCACGACGCTCGGGGCGAGATCCTCCTCCTCGGTGTGGATCTGCGAGGCCAAAGTCACGATATCGACCGCAGGCTCGGCAAAGGGTGGCAGCACCTCGCGGATGGTCTGGGGCGTGATTGTCGGGAAGTCGCCCTGGAGATTGATCACGATCTCGGCCTTGCCATCCGGATCGAGCTTTTGCATGGCCTCGTGGATGCGGTCCGAGCCCGAGGGGTGGTCCGGGCGGGTCATCACCGCCTCACCGCCATGGGCGGTCACCACGGACGCGATCTCCGGCGTGTCGGTTGCGACCGCGACCCGGCCGATTGCAGCGGCTTCTGCGCGGCGCAGCACATGTACGATCATCGGCAATCCAGCGATATCGGCGAGCGGCTTGCCGGGCAGGCGGGTGGCGGCCATGCGGGCCGGGATCAGCACCAGGATGCGGGGATCGATCATTGGGTCAAGGGCCTGGAAACGGTGCGTTTTCCGCGCCGAGAAATGGAGTGGGGACGGGCTGAAAGCCGGGTCGCTTATACGGGTTGCCAGACCCCGGGCAAACCGATATCTCAATGGCAAAACTCGGGGAAACAATAAGGAACGTTTTGATTCTCCCGAGGCTCGTCCTGGCGGCCGCTTGGGCCGCTGTTTCCTTGTTGCGGTGGGGCCTGGCCGGAAATGGACTCTTTCGAACTCAATAAGATTCTCGGTGCCGTGCTCGGCACCTGTCTCGTTCTGCTGGTGACGAGCTTCACCGCCCAGGCGCTATTCTCCCCCAAGATGCCGGAAAAGCCGGGCTTCGAGATCGCGGTCAAGGAAGATGCCAGCCACGGCAAGGAAGGCGGCGCCGCCGCTGCAGCCTCTTCCGAGCCGATCGAAAAGCTGCTCCAGACCGCCTCCGTCGAAAAGGGCGCGGCGGCTGCCAAGAAGTGCGGCGCCTGCCACACCTTCGAGAAGGGCGGCCCGAATCGCGTCGGTCCGAACCTCTATGGCGTCATTGGCGAGCCGAAGGGCGAAGGCCGCGGCTTCAACTTCTCGGCTGCCATGAAGGCCAAGGGCGGGACCTGGACGTTCGACGACCTCAACAAGTTCATTGCCAATCCGAAGGGCTTCGTCCCTGGCACCGCGATGGGCTTCGCCGGTATCCCGAAGGATTCCGAACGCGCCGACGTCATTGCCTATCTGAATTCGCTGTCGGAGCATCCGCAGCCGCTGCCGACGGCATCGAAGTAAGGCGTCGAAAACCTATCTTGGAATACGCGGCCAGGCTGAAAAGCCTGGCCGTTTCCGTATCCGGGCCTCGCGGCGACGTTATCGGGGCTTTTGGCCGCATCTGAGAGGCAGTCCGGGCTTCCAAGATGAGGAAAAAGCAACATATTCGGTCGAAACCTCGCCTATATTGGGAACTTAAAGGAGTAGCCTCCTTCAAGACAGGAATGTTGATTTGGCCATCACCCGACGCGATCTCCTGCTCACCGGCACTGCGGCCGCAGCGCTCCCCGCCCTCGGTTCCGTGGGCAGCGTTTCCGTCATCGGCACGGCACAGGCGCAATCGGGTGAGCTGCCTGGGCTTCCCTGGCGCCATGCGCTGTCGCTGTTCGGCGACATCAAGTATCCCGCCGACTTCAAGCGCTTCGATTACGTCAATCCGGATGCGCCCAAGGGCGGCGTCGCCCGCCTGATCTCGATCGGCACCTTCGACAATTTCAACCTCGCGGTCGCCGGCATCAAGGGCTCCCTCGCTCCAGCCGCGGCGATGATATACGAAACGCTGATGACCCGGGCGCAGGACGAGGTTGCGACCGAGTACGGCGAACTTGCCGAGGCCGCACAACATCCGGACGATTTTTCCTGGGTGATCTATCGTTTGCGCAAGGAAGCCCGCTGGCATGACGGCAAGCCGGTGACGCCGGAGGACGTCATTTTCTCGCTGGAGACGTTCAAGCAGCAGAGCCCGATGTACGCGTCCTATTATCGCCATGTGACCAAGGCGGAGAAGGTCGGTGAGCGCGACGTCAAATTCAGCTTCGACGGGCCGGGCAACCGCGAATTGCCGACCATCGTCGGCGAACTGATCGTGCTGCCGAAGCATTGGTGGGAAGGCACCGACGCGCAGGGCCGCAAGCGCGATGTCAGCGCGACCACGCTGGAGATTCCGCTGGGCTCCGGCCCATACCGGATCAAGGAATTCGTGGCGGGACGCTCGATCAAGCTGGAGCGGGTGAAAGATCATTGGGGTGCCAATCTCCCCAGCCAGATCGGCACCAACAATTTCGACGAGCTGCGCTTCGAGTTCTTCCGCGACAACATCGTGGCGCTGGAAGCCTTCAAGGCCGACCAGGCCGACTGGATCGCGGAAAACTCCGCCAAGCAGTGGGCGACGGCCTACGATTTCCCCGCGGTCGCGGAGAAGCGGGTGATCAAGGAAGAATTTCCGATCAACGATTCCGGCCGCATGCAGGCCTTCGTCGTCAACATCAGGCGCCCCCAGTTCAAGGACGCGCGGGTACGGCGCGCCTTCAACTATGCCTTCGACTTCGAGGAGATGAACAAGCAGCTCTTCTTCGGTCAGTACAAGCGCATCAACAGCTATTTCGAAGGGACGGAACTTGCCGCGACCGGTCTGCCCAAGGGAGAGGAATTGCAGATCCTCGAAACCGTAAAGGACAAGGTGCCGCCAGAGGTTTTCACCACGCCTTACCAGAATCCGGTCGGCGGCACCCCGGAGGCCGTGCGGGCCAATCTGCGCGAAGCGGCAAAGCTGCTGAAAGAGGCCGGTTTCGAAGTGCGCGACCACAAGCTGGTGGACGCCGCGGGCAAGGTCCTGACGGTCGAAATCCTGGTGCAGGATCCCTCATCCGAGCGGATCGCATTGTTCTACAAGCCGTCACTGGAGCGGATCGGCGTCAATGCGTCGGTTCGTACGGTCGATGATGCACAGTACCAGAACCGGTTGCGCAGCTTCGACTTCGACATGATCATCGACCAGTGGGGCGAGTCGCTCTCGCCGGGCAACGAGCAGCGAGAGTTTTGGGGCTCGCAGGCCGCCGACATGCCTGGTGCGCGCAACACCATCGGCATCAAGAACCCTGCTGTGGATGCCTTGATCGAGAAGGTGATCTTCGCCAAGGATCGCGCTGGTCTCGTCGCCGCCACCCATGCGCTCGATCGCGTGCTGCTCTGGAATTTCTACGTGGTGCCTCAGTTCACCTATCCGTTCGCACGCTATGCCCGTTGGGATCGCTTCAGCCACGCCGAGCCAATGCCGAAATATGGACGGTCTGGCCTGCCGACGCTGTGGTGGTATGACGCCGAAAAAGCGGCGCGGAACGGAAAACGCTCTTGAGGGAGCCTTTGCGCATGGCGCAGCTTTCACGCCGGCATGTGCTTGCCCTGGGTGTCGCCGGCGCGCTCGGCGCCGCCTGGCAGCGCGGCGCAACGGCGTCGGAAAGGCCGACCGAGGCCCACGGGATCTCGGCGTTCGGCGATCTCAAATATCCCGCCGATTTCCACCATTTCGATTATGTCAATCCGGGTGCGCCGAAGGGCGGCACGTTCTCGCTCATCCCGTCGGTGAAATCGTATAATCAGTCCTACCAGACCTTCAACTCGCTCAACGCCTTCATCCTCAAGGGTGACGGCGCGCAAGGCATGGACATGACGTTTGCGCCGCTGATGGTGCGGGCAAATGACGAACCGGACGCAATGTACGGGCTCGCCGCCAGATCCGTGCAGATATCGCCCGACAAGCTTGTCTATCGCTTCACCATGCGGCCCGAGGCGAAATTCCATGACGGCAGCAAGCTCACCGCGCACGACGCAGCGTTTTCGCTGACGGCGCTGAAGACCAAGGGGCATCCGCTGATCATCGTGCAGATGCGCGACATGGTCAGTGCGGAAGCGATCGACGATGCGACGCTCGTCGTCACCTTCGCCAAGGGGCGCGCACGCGACGTCCCGCTCTATGTCGCGGGCCTGCCGATCTTCTCGAAGACGTATTATGCGTCCCGCCCGTTCGACGAGTCGTCGCTGGAGGTTCCGCTCGGCTCAGGTCCGTACAAGGTCGGCAGGTTCGAGGTCAATCGTTACATCGAGTTCGAGCGGGTCAAGGACTGGTGGGCCGCCGATCTGCCGGTTTGTCGCGGCAGCTACAATTTCGACGTTGTGCGCTACGAGTTCTATCGCGACCGCGACGTCGCCTTCGAAGGTTTCACCGGCAAGAACTATCTCTACCGCGAGGAGTTCACCTCGCGCATCTGGGCGACGCGCTACGACTTTCCGGCCGCCAAGGACGGTCGGGTCAAGATGGAGGTCGTGCCCGACGATACGCCGTCCGGTGCGCAAGGATGGTTCATCAACACACGGCGCGATAAATTCAAGGACCCTCGCGTGCGCGAGGCCCTGATCAATGCCTTCGACTTCGAGTGGACCAACAAGACCATCATGTACGGCGCCTATGCCCGTACGGTGTCGCCATTCCAGAACTCGGACCTCATGGCCGGCAACGGGCCTCCGTCGCCGGAAGAGCTGAAGCTGCTGGAGCCGTTCCGCGGCCAGGTTCCCGACGACGTGTTCGCGGCGCCCTTCACGCCGCCAGTCTCCGACGGCTCCGGGCAGGACCGCAGCCTGTTGCGCAAGGCGCAGCAATTGCTGAACGAGGCCGGCGTATCGATCAAGGACGGCAAGCGGGTGCTGCCGAATGGCGAGATCTTCAGGATCGAGTTCCTGCTGGACGAGCCCTCCTTCCAGCCGCACCATGCGCCCTACATCAAGAACCTGGGGACGCTCGGCATTGAGGCGAGCGTGCGCGTCGTCGATGCCGTGCAGCACAAGGCGCGCCAGGAAGATTTCGACTTCGACATGACGATCCAGCGTTTCAGCATGTCGGCGACGCCGGGCGATGCCATGCGCGCGTTCTTCTCGTCGCAGGTTGCCAACACCAAGGGCTCGTACAATCTCGCGGGCGTCGCCAGCCCGGCGATCGATGCCATGATCGAGAAGATCATGACGGCCGACAGCCGCGAGGAATTGACGATCGCCTGTCGCGCCTTCGATCGCCTGTTCCGCGCCGGCCGCTATTGGGTGCCGCAATGGTATAACAAGACGCACCGGCTGGCGTATTGGGATCAGTTCAGCCATCCCCAGAAGCTGCCGCGTTACGCCAACGGCGTCGGTGCTCCCGACATCTGGTGGCATGATGGCGCCAAGGCGGCCAAGCTCGAGCAGGCGAAATAATCATGAGCGCCTATATTGCCCGCCGCATCCTCTTGATGATCCCGACGCTGCTGGGGATCCTCTTCGTGTCCTTCATCGTCGTGCAGTTCGCGCCGGGCGGCCCGGTCGAGCGCGTGATCGCGCAGCTCTCGGGCGCCGACACCGGCGGCAGCTCGCGCATTTCGGGCGGCGGCGATTTCGCGCAACGCGCGCCGGGGCAGTTGGGGGCCGGCGGCGATGCCATCAACTCGAAATATCGCGGTGCGCAGGGCCTCGATCCTGATTTCATCAAGAAGCTGGAGGCGCAGTTCGGCTTCGACAAGCCGGCGCCGGAACGCTTTCTCCTGATGGTGTGGAACTTCGCGCGCTTCGATTTCGGCAAGAGCTATTTCCGCGACGTCAGCGTGATCCAGCTGATCAGGGAGAAGCTGCCGGTCTCGATCTCGCTCGGGATCTGGCTGACGTTGATCACCTATCTGATCTCGATCCCGCTCGGCATCCGGAAGGCGGTCAAGGACGGCACGCGCTTCGACACCTGGACGTCGACCGTTCTTGTGCTTGGCTATGCCATTCCCGGCTTCCTGTTCGCTGTCCTCCTCATCATCCTGTTCGCCGGCGGCTCCTTCTTCAACTGGTTCCCGCTGCGCGGACTGACCTCGGACGGCTGGTCGCAGTTTCCCTGGTACTGGAAGATCATCGATTATTTTTGGCATCTGACGCTGCCGCTGATCGCCATGGGGCTCGGCGCGTTCACCACCATGACGTTCCTGACCAAGAACTCGTTCCTGGACGAGATTCGCAAGCAATATGTCATGACCGCGCGTGCCAAGGGGTGCGGCGAGGGCCGGGTGCTTTACGGCCATGTCTTCCGCAATGCGATGCTGATCGTGATCGCCGGTTTTCCCGGGACCTTCATCCACGCCTTCTTCTCGGGCTCGCTGCTGATCGAGACCATCTTCTCGCTGGACGGGCTCGGGCTGCTCAGTTTCGAGAGCGTGCTCAACCGCGACTATCCCGTGGTGTTCGGCACGCTCTACATCTTTTCGTTGGTCGGCCTCGTGATCAACCTGATCTCCGACTTGACCTATATGTGGATCGACCCCCGGATCGATTTCGAGGCGCGGGAGGTCTGATGACGATTACCGCGCCGACGCCCATCGAGACCACGACTCAATCCCCAATGGGGGAGGTCGTTCCGATCACGCGCAAGTCGTTCGCCCCTTCGCCGCTCAACAAGCGGCGCTGGCAGAATTTCAGGGCGAACCGCCGCGGCTACTGGTCGTTCTGGATCTTCATTATTCTGTTCGTGGTCTCGCTGTTCGCCGAGCTCATCGCCAACGACCGGCCTTTCCTGATCAAGTTCGACGGCCGGCTCTATTGGCCCGCCTTCGTGACTTATTCGGAAACGACCTTTGGCGGCGATTTCGAGACGGCGGCCGACTACCGCGACCCCTATTTGCAGAAGCTGATCAAGGACAAGGGCGGCAGCATCGTCTGGCCGCTGATCCGCTATTCCTACGACACCCACAATCTCGATCTGCCGACGCCGGCGCCGTCGCCGCCGACCTGGATGCTGACCGAGAAGCAATGCAAGCCGGTGGTGGAGAAGAAGGGGCTGAAGAGCTGCCGCGACCTCGAATATAACTGGCTCGGCACCGACGATCAGGGGCGCGACGTGGTCGCGCGGCTGATCTATGGCTTCCGCATTTCGGTGCTGTTCGGCCTGTGCCTCACCATCGTCTCATCCGTCATCGGCATCGCGGCGGGGGCGGTGCAAGGCTATTTCGGCGGTCGGGTCGATCTCATCTTCCAGCGTTTCATCGAGATCTGGACAGCGATTCCCTCGCTGTACCTTCTCCTGATCCTGTCCTCGGTCCTCGTGCCCGGCTTCTTCGTGCTGCTGGGTATCCTGTTGCTGTTCTCCTGGGTCTCGCTGGTCGGTCTCGTGCGGGCCGAGTTCCTGCGCGGGCGCAATTTCGAATACATTCAGGCGGCGCGGGCGCTCGGTGTCTCCAATCCGGTCATCATGTTCCGCCATCTGCTGCCGAACGCCATGGTCGCGACCATGACGTTCCTGCCTTTCATCGTGTCGAGTTCGGTGATGACGCTGACGGCGCTCGATTTCCTGGGCTTCGGCCTGCCGCCGGGGTCGCCTTCGCTGGGCGAATTGCTGTCCCAGGCGAAGGCCAATGTGCAAGCACCTTGGCTCGGCTTCTCCGGTTTCTTCTCGGTCGCAATCATGCTGTCGCTCTTGATCTTCATCGGCGAAGCCGTGCGCGACGCCTTCGATCCGCGCAAGACGTTCAGGTAAACCTATGGACGCGATGAACCAGCCCCTGCTCAGCGTGCGCGATCTCTCGGTGGCCTTCCACCAGGGCGGCGCCACCACGCTCGCGGTCGACAAGATCTCGTTCCAGATCAAGCGCGGCGAATGCGTCGCGCTGGTCGGCGAATCCGGTTCCGGAAAATCGGTCAGCGCGCTCTCGATCCTGAAGCTGCTGCCCTATCCGAACGCCTCGCATCCCTCGGGCAGCATCCGCTTCAAGGGCCAGGAGCTGATCGATCAATCCGAGCAGCAGATGCGGGAGATTCGCGGCAGCGACATCTCCATCATCTTCCAGGAGCCGATGACCTCGCTCAATCCGCTGCACACGATCGAGGCGCAGATCGGTGAGATCATCCAGCTGCACAATCCGACCAGCAATGCCGAGGCGCGCAGGCGGACGCTCGAATTGCTGACGCAAGTCGGCATTCCCGAGCCCGAGACGCGGCTGAAGAGCTATCCGCACCAGCTCTCTGGCGGCCAGCGCCAGCGCGTGATGATCGCAATGGCGCTCGCCAACGAGCCGGACCTCTTGATCGCGGACGAGCCGACCACGGCGCTCGACGTCACCGTGCAGGCGCAGATCCTGGCGCTGCTCGCCGAGATCCGTTCGCGGCTCGGCATGAGCCTGCTCTTCATCACCCATGACCTCGGCATCGTGCGCCGCATCGCCGACACCGTCTGCGTTATGAAGGGCGGCGTGATCGTCGAGCAGGGGCCGGTCGAGCAGGTCTTCAGGAGCCCGAAACATCCCTATACGCGCGACCTGCTCGCGGCCGAGCCGAAGCCCGATCCGGCGCCGCCGCAGCCGGGTGCGCCGGTGGTGATGTCGGCCAATGAGCTGAAGGTGTGGTTTCCGATCAAGCGCGGCTTGATGCGCAAGACGGTCGGCCACATCAAGGCGGTCGACGGCGTCAGCGTCGCCGTGCGCAAGGGCGAGACCCTCGGCGTCGTCGGCGAATCAGGCTCAGGCAAGACCACGCTGGGGCTCGCACTGCTACGGCTGATCTCTTCGAACGGCCGCATCGTGTTCCTGGGCAAGGACATCCAGGGCCTGCGCTTCAAGGAGATGCGGCCCTTCCGGCGCGATATGCAGATCGTGTTCCAGGATCCGTTCGGCTCGCTCTCACCGCGCATGTCGATCGCCGACATCATCGCCGAAGGCCTCTCCGTGCATCAGCCCAATCTCTCGCGCGAGGAGCGCGAGGCGCGCGTGGTCAAGGCGCTCGAGGATGTCGGGCTGAAGCCGGATACCCGCTACCGCTATCCGCATGAATTCTCCGGCGGCCAGCGCCAGCGCATCAGCATCGCGCGGGCGGTGGTGCTGGAGCCGGATTTCGTCGTGCTGGACGAGCCGACCAGCGCGCTCGACATGCTGTTCCAGGCGCAGATGGTCGATCTGTTGCGCGAGCTTCAGCGCAAGCGCGACCTCACCTACATGTTCATCTCGCACGATTTGCGCGTCGTCGCCTCGCTCGCCAGCCATCTCATCGTGATGCGCGGCGGCAAGGTGGTCGAGGAGGGACAGGCGGCCGAGCTCTTCAAGAATCCGAAGACGGATTACACCCGCGCGCTGTTCGCCGCTGCGTTCCGGCTGGAGACGGCGGGGAATGGGGCGGTTGCGACGTAGCGTTTGGTAGGGTGGGTTAGGCGAAGCCGTAACCCACCACTTCTCTATCCGCGGAAGCTGAAGAGTGGGTTACGCCAGCGGACTGCGCCGCGCGCAGCCGCGAGCTAACCCACCCTACGGGGTCTCGCTATAGCCGCTTGATCGCGACGATCTCGCAGCCAGTCGCCTTGATCCGCGCGATCGCCGGCTCGATCGGCTCGATCACGGTCGCCATGTGGTGCGCATTGGCGTGAACCATGGAGCTGGCGTCGCGGACGATGGCGACATGGCCCTTCCAGAAGATCAGATCGCCGCGTAGCAAGCTGCCCCGCTCGTGCGGCTCCAGCTCGCGGCCGAGCCCCGCCTGCTGCATGTCGCTGTCGCGCGGGCAGCCGATGCCGGCAGCAGTCAGCGAGACCTGCACCAGGCCCGAGCAATCGATGCCAAAACTGCTCTTGCCGCCCCAGAGATAGGGCGTGCCGGCGAAGCGCTCGGCGACGGCGACGAAATCCGGCTCGCGATGATCGAGCGGGGCAAGATGCGTTTTCGGCAAGAACGTTCCTTCGCGCGTCACCGCGAAGGCGCCGTCCTCGCGCACGATCGTAAGCTTTGATCCCAGCACCAGCGTGTCCGTCGGCGGCAATTTGATCGAGGGGCCGGGGAAGGCAAATGTTCGCAGCGCGCTGACCACGTGGGTCGGGGCGGCCGCGGGCTTCATGAGCGCTGCATCCGGCAGCCAGCCGACATAGCCGTCGCCATTGAGCTGGCCCCAGGTCCAGCCTTCGGCGTTGCGGTCGTAGATGGTGACGCGCTCGCCGCGCAGCGCCTCCGTCATCAGCATCGCGTTCGGGAATGGCTGCTGGCGCACCGGCGCGATCGCCTCGACCACCTCGAATTCCTCGCCGGTGACGAAGCGATCCGCCTCAACCTTGCCTTCGAGATATTTCGCGGCGATGTCGCCCCGCGCCGGCGTCAGCCGCGGGTCATGCATAGCGTTCGCTCAAGAGTGCGTAGATGGCGCGTGCGGCCTGGCACTCGCCGCCTTCGGGCCGCGCCGGCTTCGCCGACGGCGTCCAGCCGTAGATATCGACATGCAGCCAGCTCTCGGCGTGCTCGACGAAGCGTTGCAGGAACAGCGCGCAGGTGATCGAGCCGGCGAAGCCGCCGGACGGCGCGTTGGTGATGGTCGCCGTCTTGGAGTCCAGCCAGGCATCGTAAGGCGGCCACAGCGGCATGCGCCACAACGGATCGTTCTCCTTCACCGCGCAACGCGCGACGTCGGCAGCCAGCGTCTCATCATTGGTGTAAAAGGGCGGTAAATCCGGCCCCAGCGCAACGCGCGCCGCGCCGGTCAGCGTGCCCAGGTCGATCAGCAGCTCCGGTTTCTCCTCATCGGCCAGCGCCAGCGCGTCGGCAAGCACGAGCCGGCCTTCGGCGTCGGTATTGCCGATCTCGACCGTGATGCCCTTGCGCGAGGTGAAGATGTCGAGCGGGCGCAAGGCGTTGCCGGCGACCGCGTTTTCCACGGCTGGAATCAGCACGCGCAGCCGCACCTTCAGCTTCGCATCCATCACCATGCGTGCGAGCGCGAGCACGTTGGCGGCGCCGCCCATGTCCTTCTTCATGATCAGCATGCCGCTCGACGGCTTCAGGTCGAGACCGCCGGTGTCGAAGCAGACGCCCTTGCCGACCAGCGTCACCTTGGGATGAGCCGGATCGCCCCAGCCGATGTCGATCAGCCGCGGCGCGCGGCTGGAGGCCATGCCGACGGCGTGGATCAGCGGAAAATTCGTCTTCAGATCCTCTCCGATGGTGCAGGCGAAGCTTGCGCCGAATTCGGCGGCGAGCGCTTGCGCGGCTGCGGCGAGCTGCTCCGGTCCCATGTCGTTGGCCGGTGTGTTGATGAGATCGCGCGCCAGCATCGCCGCATCTGCCATGCGATCGATTTCGGTCGCCTCGACTCCATCCGGCGGCACCAGCCGGACGTCGGGCCTGTCAGCCTTGCGGTAGTGGGCAAAGCGGTAGCTGCCGAGCGCGAAGGCGAGCGCCGCCAGCCGTGCATCGTGCGGTGCATTGACAAAACGATAGGTGCCCGGCGGCAGCAGGCCGGGCAGCGCGCCCGGCCGGAACAGGTCGCGCGATCGGGCGCCCTCGTCCTCGAGGCCGAACAGCACCTGTGCGATTGCGCCATCCGGCGCGGGCAGCGCGAGATAGCCGCCGGGCTTGGCGGCAAAGGCGCTTGCGGTGGCGAACTGGCGTTGCGCCGGCGGCAGCACCTCAGCGACCTGATCCCAGCTCGATTTGGTGACGAAGGTGATCGGGATGGCGGTGGGCGACGTCTCGAAGACAGAAGGCATTGGCGGGTCCGGATCGTCAGATCAAGCAGGTCGTAGGAACGAGACTTCGCAGAGTTTCGCCGCCGCCGCAATCGGCTTTGCTTTCACCGGTCAGCGAGCCGCTACTCGCAGTGCGGGGGCCATGCTAGGTTCCGAGGACGGCCGCCAGCTGTTGGAGTTCGCCGGCGGCCGACGAGCCTGCCGGGAGGAATTGCAATGGAATTCGTGTGGAGCGTGGTCACATTCATCGGCCAGGTGATCGAGGCGATCTTCGGCTATGTCGAGCACCATCATTGGATCTTCGCGTTCCTCGCCGGCGGCTACGTCTTCTATCTCCACGACCGCTCCGTCCACGCGCGGTTCGATGCGCTGGACAAACGCATCGATGAAATCCGCAAGCGGCTTGCCATTGAATATTGACCGGGCGCGAAGACGCCATCGGAAGGAGTCGAAGTCCAGCTTCAGGCGCTACGGAGAGTGCAATTACTGCGGGACCTGAACGAACAGGCGAAGGTGCTCGGCCTCGATCTCGGGCCCGGCGGGAAGGTGCCGCCGCAGACGCCGCCGTGAGCGGTGCGACTTGCCCGGTGTTAACTGGCCGTTAGGGTTAACAGTCTATTGCTGGCGCGTTCGGCTCGATCAATCGGCTCGAGAGTCAAAGCGTCATGCGTCAACGGTTCAGTCTTGCCAGGCTTCTTGCGTCCACCTCGCTGATCGCGGCAGTGGCTACGGGCCTCGGCGGCTGCACGGGCATGTCGAAGCTCTCCGAGGTCACGGGCTCGGTCGGGCCGCGGGCGGAAGCCGCTCCCGCCGATCCCGCGCGCGCTGTCGAAGTCTATGGCGAGCGCTATCGTGCCAATCCCAAGGATGCCGGCGCCGCGCTCGCCTATGGCCAGGCCTTGCGCGCCAACGGGCAGCGTGCCCAAGCCGTCGCCGTGCTGGAGCAGGCGACCATCGCCAATCCCGGCAACAAGCCGCTGCTCGCCCAGTACGGCCGCGCGCTCGCCGACAACGGCAATTTCCAGCAGGCCTTCGACGTGTTGTCGAAGGCGCATTCGCCCGACAATCCGGACTGGCATCTGCTTTCGGTGCAGGGCACTGCGCTCGATCAGATGGGCCGGCACGACGAGGCGCGCTCCTATTATGCGAGCGCCCTGAAGATCGCGCCGGGTGATCCCGGCGTCCTCTCCAATCTCGGCCTGTCCTACATGTTGACGAGGAACCTGCCCAAGGCCGAAGAGGCGCTGCGACAGGCTTACGCTTCGCCGCGCGCGAGCGCCCGGGTGCGGCAGAATCTCGCTCTGGTCGTCGGCCTCCAAGGGCGCTTCGCCGAGGCCGAGACCATCGTCAAGGCGGACCTGCCGCCGGACCAGGCCGCAGCCAACGTCGCCTATCTCAAGGAAATGCTGAACCGCAACGACGCCCCGCGCGGCGCACCGAAGCGGACCCCGGTCGCTTCGCTCAGCCAGCCCGATTGATCGGCTTGAACTTGACGTCGCCGGCGGACGGCGCGGCGCGTCAGTGCAGCTCGGTGATCTTGATGCCCGTCGGTCCGAGAATGACGACGAACAGCACCGGCAGGAAGAACAGGATCATCGGCACCGTCAATTTCGGCGGTAGCGCAGCGGCCTTCTTCTCGGCCTCATTCATGCGCATGTCGCGGTTTTCCTGTGCCATGACGCGCAGGGAATGCCCGAGCGGCGTACCGTAACGCTCGGCCTGCTGAAGCGCGAGACAGACCGACTTGACGCCTTCGAGCCCGGTGCGCCGCGCCAGGTTCTCATAGGCCATCTTCCGGTCCTGCAGGTAGGACAGTTCGGCCGTGGTCAGTGCGAACTCCTCCGACAGCGCGATTGACTGGCCGACAATCTCGGTGGAGACCTTCCGGAACGCCATTTCGACCGACATGCCGGATTCGATGCAGATCAGCAGCAGGTCGAGCGCGTCGGGAAAGGCGCGCTTGATCGAGAGCTGGCGCTTGGAGATCGCGTTCTTGAGGAACAGCATCGGTGCCTGCAGGCCGAGATAGGCCGCGCCGACGCAGATGCCGATCTTGATCGGCATCGTCTGCTTCATGTGCGCGATCAAGAAGACGTAGACGGCGGCACCGATGAAGAGCCCGATCGGAGCGACCATGCGGGCAAACAGGAAGGTGATGTAGGGCGCCTGGCCGCGGTAGCCGGCCATGATGAGCTTGTCGCGGGCGGCTTCCTGCGCGAGCCATTTGGTGAGGTTGAAGTCCTCGACCACCTTGGAGACGAGCTGCTTCGGCGTCTGGCGCAGCGACACCTTCTCGTTCTTGTTGAGGCGCTCGCGCTCGCGCTGCCGCAGGCGTTCGCGCTCGCTCGCCACCGCCTTCATGCGCTTGGAGAGTCCCTCGCCGGCAAACAGCGGCATCACCAGCGTATAGACGGTGGCGCTGGCGGCAATGGCCGCCAGCAGCATGGTCATGAAGCGGACGTCATGTAGCTTCGAAACGAGAAACTCGACCATACGGCACCGTCAGAAATCGAAGTTGATCATCTTCTTCATCACCATGATGCCGATCGACATCCAGACGACGCAGCCGACCAGCATCAGCTGACCGGTCGGGTGGGTCCAAAGCAGCGAGATGTAGTGCGGCGTCGTGAGATAGACGAGGAACATCACGATCGGCGGCAGCGAGCCGATGATGCCGGCCGAGGCCTTGGCCTCCATCGACATCGCCTGAATCTTCTCCTTCATCTTCTTGCGGTCGCGCAGCACCTTGGAGAGGTTGCCGAGCGCTTCGGAGAGGTTGCCGCCCGACTTCTGCTGGATCGAGATCACGATGCCGAAGAAATTCGCCTCTGGGAGCGGCATGCGGTCATACAGCCGCGAGCAGGCCTCGCCGAGCGGCATGCCGATCGCCTGCGTTTCGATGATCTGGAGGAATTCGCTGCGCAGCGGCTCCGGTGAATCGGCGGCGACAACCTTGATCGACTCGAACAGCGGCAGGCCGGCCTTGATTCCGCGGACGATCACGTCGACCGCATCGGGCAGTGCCGCCAGGAACTTGGTCTCGCGACGCTTCTTGAGGAAGCCCAGCGCCCAGCGCGGCAGGCCGAAGCCGCCGGCAAAGCCGAGGCCGGCGGCGCCGAGCAGGCCGCCTCCGACGAACAGAGCAGCCGCGAACAGCACGCCCGCCACGACGGCGGACACGACCCAGAATTTCTGCGGGGTCCAGTCGAGCCCCGCCTGAGAGAGGCGGACGCTGAGCGGGACTCTCTTCTCCTGCTGGCGCCGCGCCTCGAGATCCTTGAGCGAAGTCTCGACCTGCTCACGGCGCGATCGTTGGCTCTTCTCGGTCTGCTTGGCTGCGGGCGTGTCGGCACGCGCGATCGAAGCGCGGCGGTTTTCGGCCTTTCGCTCCCCTGACAGGAGTGGATAGAGGAAGACCCAGGCGATGCCGCCGACGGCAGCCGTGGCGAGAAATGCGAGGGCGAGGACCTGCATCTTCATGACGCTGACCTGCTCATGTTGTCGGCGCCAATTCCGCGGCGTCGAGCGCGGCGGCAAGGCGCTTCTCTTCGCCGTAATAGCGGGCGCGTTCCCAGAATTTCGGGCGGCCGATGCCGGTCGAGCGGTGCCGGCCGATGATCTTGCCGTTGGCGTCTTCGCCGATCAGGTCGTAGAGGAAGATGTCCTGGGTGATGATGGTGTCGCCTTCCATGCCCATCACTTCGGTGATGTGGGTGATGCGGCGCGAGCCGTCGCGCAGGCGCGCGGCCTGGACGATGACGTCGATGGATGCGCAGATCATCTCGCGAATGGTGCGCGAGGGCAGAGAGAACCCGCCCATGGTGATCATGGATTCGCAGCGCGACAGCGCCTCGCGCGGATTGTTGGCATGCAGCGTCCCCATCGAGCCGTCATGGCCGGTGTTCATGGCCTGAAGCAGGTCGAACGCCTCGGGTCCGCGGACTTCGCCGACGATGATGCGTTCGGGGCGCATACGCAGGCAGTTGCGCACCAGCTCGCGCATGGTGACCTGGCCTTCGCCTTCGATGTTGGGCGGGCGGGTTTCGAGCCGGACCACATGAGGCTGCTGGAGCTGGAGCTCGGCCGCGTCCTCGCAGGTGATGACGCGTTCGTCGTGCTCGATGTAGTTGGTCAGACAGTTGAGCAGCGTCGTCTTGCCCGAGCCGGTGCCGCCGGAGATCAGCACGTTGCAGCGGACCCGGCCGATGATCTGGAGGATCTCGGCGCCTTCCGGCGAGATCGCGCCGAACTTGACGAGCTGATCGAGCGTCAGCTTGTCCTTCTTGAATTTGCGGATGGTGAGGGCGGGGCCGTCGATCGCGAGCGGCGGCACGATGGCATTGACGCGGGAGCCGTCGGCGAGGCGCGCGTCGCAGATCGGCGAGGATTCGTCGACGCGCCGGCCGACCTGACTGACGATGCGCTGACAGATGTTGAGGAGCTGCTGATTGTCGCGAAAGCGGATTCCGGTGCGCTGGATCTTGCCCCCGACCTCGATGAAGACGGTGCCGGCGCCGTTCACCATGATGTCGGCGATGTCGTCGCGCGCGAGCAGGGGCTCCAGCGGGCCATAGCCGAGCACGTCGTTGCAGATATCGTCGAGCAGTTCCTCCTGCTCGGCGATCGACATCACGATGTTCTTGATCGCGATGATCTCGTTGACGATGTCGCGAATTTCCTCGCGGGCGGACTCCGAATCGAGCTTGGCGAGCTGGGCGAGGTCGATGGCCTCGATCAGCGCACCGAAGATGGTCGCCTTGACCTCGTAATAATTGTCCGAGCGCCGGCTCTCCATGGCGGGAGGCGGCGGCGCCTTGGCCGGGGCAAGCGATGGCGAGGCGACGGCCGGCGGGAGCGGGGCGCGCGATACCGTCGCCGCCGGAGCCTGGGAAGGCTCGGGCAACACGGCGCCGGGCTTGGGAGCCCGAAAGTCGGTGTCTGTTCCGCTACGCTTACCGAACACTTAACAACTCCATGCGGCGGCTTATTTTCCCCGCAACTTCTCAATCAGGGGTGAAAACAAGGACGACTTTTGTTTCTTCGTCTCGCTGCGGCCGGTCAGGCGCTGGGCGATCTGAAGGAACATCTCGATCGACTTGTGATTGGCCGAGATCTCCGCGATCATCTGGCCGTTGTTGGCCGCCGAGCCGAAGATCTGCGGCTCGAACGGGATCGAGGCGACCGGCTGGCTCTCGATCGCCTTGGCGAATTCCGTGGCGGCGATTTCGGGCCGTTTCGGGACACCGACCTGGTTCAGGCAGTAGAGCGGCGGCCGGTCGTTGGGGCGCGAGGCCTTCAACAGATCGAACAGGTTCTTGGTATTGCGCAAATTGGCGAGATCGGGCGCGGCCACGATCAGGATGTCGTCGGCTCCGATCAAGGCGCGCTTGGTCCAGCCCGACCATTGGTGCGGGATGTCGAGCACGATGCAGGGCATGGTGGAACGCAGCGTGTCGAACACGGCATCGAAGGCGTCGGAGCCGAAGTCATAGACCCGGTCGAGCGTCGCCGGCGCCGCCAGCAGGCTGAGATGGTCGGTGCATTTCGACAGCAGGCGGTCGATGAAGGCCGTATCGACGCGATCGGGTGAGAACACGGCGTCGGCAATGCCCTGTGGCGGGTCCTGGTTGTAGTCCAGCCCGGCGGTGCCGAAGGCGAGGTCGAGGTCGGCGACGACCGCATCCATCGCAAGGTCGCGCGCGATCGCCCAGGCGACGTTGTGGGAGATGGTGGAAGCGCCGACGCCGCCCTTGGCGCCGACCACGGCGATGATGCGGCCGACCGCCTTGGCTTCCGGCGCCGAGAACAGGTTGCAGATCGAGCGCACGACGTCGATCGCGCCGACCGGCGCGAGCACGTAGTCGCTGACACCGCGGCGCACCAGCTCGCGGTAGAGCATGACGTCGTTGATGCGGCCGATCACGACCACGCGGGTGCCGGCGTCGCAGACGGTAGCGAGCTGATCGAGCCCGCCCAGGAGGTCGCTGCGACCGTCGCTTTCGAGCACGATCACGTTCGGGGTCGGAGCGGAGCGATAGGCTTCGATCGCCGCCGCCATGCCGCCCATCTGGATCTTCAGATGGGCCTTGCCGAGACGGCGATCCTCGCCGGCCGACTGCACCGCGGCAGCGGTCTCCACGGTCTCGCAGAACGCCTGCACCGAGACACGCGGCGAGGGCGCAATATGCTCCTCGACCGGCGGGGGCGGTGTTTCCGGCTGCTCTTCTTGAGGCTGGCGAGCGTAGCTGATCATTTGCCGGTGTCGCTGAGTTTGGCCTTGTCGGCTTCGGGATGGAGGGTCGCCGTCGTCGTTCCCTTGCGATACTTCTCGAAGGCCGTGGTGCGACGCGCTATATAAGTCGGTGTTTCAGCCCTCGGTTGCTCGAGGTCCGACGGATTGTCGACCATCGCCGCGAGGTTGCGCTGATAGGCGCAGCCGTAATTGTAATAATCCTTGTTCTCGAACCAGCTCTTGTTCTTGATCGAGGGGCCGATGTCGTCCGGCCACAGGCCGCAGGGGCCCGCGACCGCGGCGATCTTGGAGTAAGTCAGTCGGATCGGCGGCAGGAAGCGCCTGTCTTCCGGCTGATAGGGGCGAACGATGACGCCGCGCGGCGGAACGCCTGCCGCCGCCAGCATCGCCTGGATCTCACGCATGGTGTCCGCGACCGGTCGCGCGTTGGGCGTGCCGGATGGCATGTCGATGCGAATGGCGCCGGTGCCCTCGTGCAGCCAGGCCGAGGCAACGCCCATCACGTCGGCGCGCTGGGCGGCGGTCAAGCCGCCGCGTGCGTGACCGACGAAGACGACGATCGAGCGGTCCTGCTCTTCGATCGCGATCGGATGGCGCTGCTTGTAATCGTCGGGAATGGAGGCGGTGACCGCTTCGTCGTGCTGGCAGCCGCCGAGCGCGAGCGCCATGCCGACGAGCGCGCCACCGAGGCGGATGGCGCGTTTGCGAAGCTGGGGTGGTCTTGTGATCATCGTGAAGTCCCCGTTCCGCTTCAGTCGGTGATGAAGCCGTAGGTGCCGCGGTAGTTCCTGGCCGGTTCGGTCCGGCCGGGCACGCCGTAGATGCGGTTGATGTTGCCGAGCAACTCGGCCTGCGGATCGGCAGGGGCGGCGAAGCCGTCATCCGGGCGCGACAGGTCCTTTTGCGCGACCGCGCGAACGACATAGGGCGTCACGATCACGACCAGTTCGGTTGCGTTGTTGACGAAGTCGCGGCTGCGGAACAGCGTGCCGAGAATCGGGAGCTGCATCAGCCCCGGCAGTCCGCTGACCGCCTGCTTGGTCTGCTGCTGGATCAGGCCGGCCATCGCCATCGCGCCGCCCGAGGGAATTTCCAGCGATGTCTCGGCGCGGCGCGTCCGGATCGAGGGCACCGTCAGCGAGTTCACCGACGTCGAGGTCACGGCCTGGGACAGCGTGATCGCATTTTCGTTCGACAGCTCCGAGACCTCGGTCATGACGCGCAGGCTGATCTTGCCCTCGCTCAGAACCACCGGGGTGAAGTTGAGCGAGATGCCGAACTTCTTGAAACTGATCTGGGTGGTACAAACATGCGTGGTCGGGTCGCAGGCATAGCCTGCCGGCACCGGGAATTCACCGCCGGCAATGAAGGTCGCCGACTCGCCGGAGATTGCGGTCAGGTTCGGCTCGGCCAGCGTACGGATCACGCCCGCGGTCTCCATCGCGCGCAGGGTGGCCTGCACGGTCGGCGTCGCGCCGAACTTCGTGGTCAGGTTGTTGCCGTCCACGAGGTTCTTGCCGAGAGCCGTGAACGGATTCGAGTTGGAGAAGCTCACCACCGAGGTGCCGTAGTTCAGGTTCGCGGAGAGGTCGATGCCGAGCTGCTTGACGATGTTGCGCTGGACTTCCGCCACCGTCACCTTCAGCATGACCTGGTCGCGGCCGCGGACCACGATCGAGTTCACCACTTTGTCGGCGCTGCCGGCGAGCCGTGCGGCGAGATCGTTGGCCTGCTGCGCTTCCAACGGGTTCGCCGCCGTGCCAGTCAGGACGATGCCGTCGCCGAGGCCGTCGATCTGGATGTCGGAATTGGGCAGGATCTGCTTCAGCGCGGCCCGCACGCCGTTGAGGTCGCGCTTGACCGCGATGTCATAGGCCGCAATCTGCTGGCCGGCGGAATCGAAGAACACGATGTTGGTCTGGCCGACGGTGGCGCCGATGATGTAGGCGCGCTGCGCCGAGCGGACCACGGCATTGGCGATCTTGGGATCGGCGACCAGCACGTCCTTGATGTCGCGCGGCAGGTCGATCACGACAGACTTGCCGATGCCGAGCGAGAGGAAACGCGCGTTCATCTGGCCGTCGGCCGCGACCGGCGCCACGGGACGGTAGTCGGCGGCGACCACCGGGCTGAGGGCCGGGTTGAGCGTCAGCGCGAGGGCGGCCGAAAACGACAGGGCGCGAACCAGTGAGGTTCGCATCGTCGCCAGATTTGCCCTGCATTTCATATCGACTGCCTTCATCTTGCTTTCGCCGTCTGACTTGGAATGCCGTAGCGAATGATCGAAACGCCGTCGCGCTTCTGTGCGGATTCGTCGAGCGTGATCTCGCTCATCTTGACGTCGGCTATGCTGCGCAACGCCAGCGACAGCGTTCCGGCCTGGCGGGCCGACGAAAGCGCCTGGGTCTGCGCGGGATTGAGCTCCAAGGTCACGGTCTTGCCGACCACCGTGTTCTGGCCGTCCTTCTCCTTCGGCGCCTGGTCGATGGCCAGGACGCGAACGTTGGTCAGGATGATCTCGGAGGTGACGATGTCCGGAGCACCGTTGCTCTGGTCCGGATTCTTGAGGCGGCGCGTGAGGATCACATCGACGCGATCGTTGGGCAGGATGAAGCCGCCTGCGCCAGTCTCCGGCGAGATCTCGGTCGAGATCGCCCGCATGCCGCTCGGCAGGATGGCCGCCATGAAGCCGGAGCCCTCGGCCTTGACCAGCTTCTGGTCGCGGATCGGCTCACCCTGAATGAAGGGAGCGCGCGCGATCGAGCCGGTCACCTGGGTCACGCCATCGGGACGCTCGTTGCGGCGGATGAAAGTGGCGCTGGCGGTCGCGGCCGGCCAGGTCTGCCATTGCACGTCTTCCGGCTTCACGGTCTGGCCGAGACCGATGTCGTTCTTGGCGACCAGGACGTCGACGGTCGGAAGCTGTGCGACCGGAGCCGGAGGCGGCGCAGAATTGTCCGTGCCGCTCGCCAGGTACGCGGCGACGCCGCCGGCGCAGATGGCGACCGTCAGGACGACAATGCGTGCCCTATTCATACGCTTCACTTTCCAACAAAACGCCGCGACGCTGCCGCCGCCGTGATCGGCAGTTGACCAGCTATTCGTCAAAGCATGGTTAATGAGGCGTATCTAAATCGCCTTAACGCCGGGTTTATCCGGTGCGTTCAGCGCAGCGCGAGGTGAGCGAGATCGATCGCCTTCACCCATTCGGTCTCCGGGTAAACCATCAGCGCGCTCAGTGCGAGCGCGATGCCATAGGGAATGCCGCTCTCCTTGGCGTGCAGCCGTGCGAGCCAGGCTTGGCCCGCCAGTCCGTAGGGCAGCGGCCACTGCCGGAACTGAAGCAGAAGCAGCGTCAGCGCCCCGCCGAACAGCGAGGCGTAGAGCAGGAAGTTCATCAGATGTGCAAAGCCGAACCAGAGTGCGACGGAGGCCGCGACCTTGGCATCGCCGCCGCCGACCCAGCCCATCGCAAAGCAAGTGAAGGCCACGACCAGCAGAAGTGCGCCGGCACCGACATGGCTCAGCATCTCATAAGGTGCCATGCCACCGGCGAGAGCGAGGGCGAAGAAGCCGGCGACCAATGCCAGCGACACGCGGTTCGAGATCGTCATCGTGAAGAGGTCGCTCGCGGCGGCGAACGCCATGAGAGCCGGGAAGAGCAGAAGGCGCGCAAGGTCGAGGATCATGGGCTGCGTCTTGAGGCCTGTTGTGTCGCCGAAGCTGGCGGCGCGGATGCTAGCCGGCAGTGCTAAACAAACCGACAACGGCAGCCGGGCGGCGAGGCTGGCCCCGCCGCGAGCGCGCTCACCAGAGGCTGGCAATGCGTACGGCAAGCACGACAGTCGCAAGCAGCAGCGCAAGGCAGACCCAATAGGCCGGCGAGCCGGTCTGCGCCGCCTCCGCCTCGTTCGCCGCGACCGCGGCATCGGTTCTGTACTCGCGCAACGCCACTGGAACTCGCCGTCTTCAGAAAAACAAAGGCCCCGGAGATCCGGGGCTTTTGCGAATCGCTCGTCGGTCGCTTACTTCAGCGAGCTGCTGATCGAGCCGAACTTGGTGTTCAGCGAGCTGCCGAGATTGTTGACGACGGTGATGATGGCCAGCGCGATGCCGGCGGCGATCAGGCCGTATTCGATGGCGGTGGCGCCGGATTCGTCCTTCGCGAAACGCGCAATAAGGTTCTTCATGAACAAAACTCCGTCTGGGTGGGATCGCCTCGTTCGGCGCTGTCTTTGACGCGACGAAGATGAGAGTCGAGCTCTTTCGGTAGCGTTAATTCATTCGAGCAAATCCGCTCGTTGCGCGATGCTTTTGGCCAGAGTGAATTTCGTCTTAAGGCGGCCGTTGAATTCGGCCCGGTTCCGAATGCAGCGCACGCGCCGGCCGGCTTCACCCTCCCTTAAATCTAGCGGAGTAGGCCTAGGCGGGACCAGCAATTCGGAAGTGAGGCGACGATGTCGAGCCTGCCCATGCAAGTTGCCCTGATGCTCGGCGAGACCATCGCGAAGGTGGTCCCCGTCACCCTGGTGCTCGCGGCAGTCTTCACCGTGCTCGAGCATTTCTGGGCCTGCAATCCCGGCGCGCCGTGGTGGCGCAAGCGCGAGATCCTCACCGACATCTGCTACTGGTTCTTCGTTCCCGTGTTCGCCCGCACCATGCGGATCGGACTGCTGATCGCCGGCGCCGGCGTCGTCTTCAACATCCACGAGGCCGATGAGCTCATCGCCTTCTACGACAATGGCCATGGCCCGCTGTCACAGCTGCCGCTGTGGGTGCAGGCCGTGCTGTTTCTGGTGCTGTCCGATTTCATGCTGTACTGGCTGCACCGGCTTTTTCATGACGGCGGGTTCTGGAAGTACCACGCAGTCCATCATTCGTCGGAGGAGATCGGCTGGATTTCCGCGGCGCGCTTCCATCCGGTCAATCTCATGCTCGGGACGATCAGCGTCGACGTCGTGCTGCTGATGGCCGGTATCTCGCCGAACGTCATGATCTGGGTCGGCCCGTTCACCACCTTCCATTCGGCCTTCGTGCACGCCAACTTGAACTGGACCTTCGGAGCGTTCAGATACGTGCTGGCGACGCCGGTGTTCCACCGCTGGCACCACACTTCGCTCGCAGAGGGCGGCGACACCAATTTTGCCGGGACATTCCCGATCTGGGACGTGCTGTTCGGCACCTTCCGTATGCCGGAGGGCAGGCTGCCGCAGGATTACGGCAAGGACGAAGCGACCATGCCCAAGGAAATCGGCGGCCAGCTCGCCTATCCGTTCCGCCGCTAGGGCATGATCCGGAAAAGTGTGCAGCGGTTTTCCGAAAAGATCATGCTCAAACAATAACCTAAAGCGCGATGACGATTCGTCTCATCGAGCTTTAGGGCGGCGTCAACGCCTCCGAGGGCTACAAAGCGCTGGTCCCTTCAAACAATAGTCGGCGAGTTTGCGGAACGTTCACGAATTAAGGGCAGGTTAGCCGGGTCGGGCACCGGCTCCGCTGTATCTGATCGTTTCTGCCGGTTTGTGACGTCCCGGGGGTAAGTGTAATGCGTAAAGAGTTGCTGCGCCGTCAGGCGCGCGTTTGCCTTCTGGTTGCGGCTGCGGTGCTGGCATCGCCTGGTGCCGGCGTTGCCGAGCCGACCGCCGATACCATTGCCGTCAATGTCGACCAGGCCAAGCTGGTCCGGCTCCCCGGCAAGGTCGCGACCATCGTGGTCGGCAATCCCCTGATCGCCGACGTCACGCTGCAGCCCGGCGGCATGATCGTCGTGACCGGGAAGGGTTATGGTGCCACCAATTTCATCGCGCTCGACCGGGGCGGCGAGATCCTGGTCGACCGCCAGATCCAGGTCGAAGGTCCGAGCGACCGGCTCGTCACCGTCTATCGCGGGATCGAGCGCGAGTCCTACAGCTGCATGCCGCTTTGCCAGCGTCGCTTGACGCTCGGCGACAGCGACGCCTACTTCAACCACACGATGACCCAGGCAGGTTCGCTGAGCAACAATGCCAGCGGGGCTGCTGGCGGGGCCGCCAAGACCAACTAACAGGACCGATTGGCGCTTTGCCCGGGAGGATCTCGGTCCACCCGGAAAGCTCGCGCGCGGGCGCAAGAATTCTTCTCTGTGCCGCGGGTCGTCCGTGGTTAACGCACCTCTACGGCCTGCACGACGCTACTGAGCGCAGCCACTTCCTTCCGACATGAAAAAGGCCGTGCGTTGCGCACGGCCTTATTCCTTGGCTCGCCTGAGCCGGCCCGAGTCAATATCCGGGCGAGAGGCCCGGCAGGCTCAGCCCGCGGCGCGGAGGTTGTCCGCTGCCGACTTGCCGGAGCGGCGGTCGGCCACGATCTCATAGGAGACCTTCTGACCTTCGTGCAGCGAGCCGAGGCCCGCGCGCTCGACGGCGCTGATGTGAACGAACACGTCCTTGCCGCCATCGTCGGGCTGGATGAAGCCAAAGCCCTTGGTCGCGTTAAACCACTTCACGGTTCCCATGCTCACTGGGGTAGTCCCTTCTAGATAACACAATGTAAGAGCCCGCTCGCGCAGGCAGGTTAGATCGAATTTTGGAAGGGTCGTCAGCGTGTCTGAACCGGCTGTACCGGTGGATGCTAATGTCGTCCGGCCGAAAATCGATTAATTCATTTTATCGGAATTAAAGCCTCAAAACAATCCTGACGCGCACGATTTTTTGATCCGCCGTGATGTCACGGCGGATCAGGTACGGATCGGAATTCTACTGCCGCGCTCGCGCGCGAGAACCGATTAGCGGCGGCGGAACTGGCCGCCGCGCTGGCCGGGACGCGGCGGTCCACCCGCCGCGCTGGGACGTTCGTCCTTGTGGCGGAAAATCAGCCGCCCCTTCTCGAGGTCATAGGGCGACATTTCCACCGTCACGCGGTCGCCCGCGAGCGTCTTGATGCGGTTCTTCTTCATCTTGCCGGCGGTATAGGCAACGATCTCGTGTCCGGCGTCGAGCTGCACGCGGTAGCGGGCGTCGGGGAGGATTTCGGTGACCAGTCCTTCGAACTGGATCAGCTCTTCCTTAGCCATGAATTTCTCCAGGTCGTGGACAGCTAGTGCGAATAGGGTTTGCGGTTCGGTTGGCCGTTCGGCCGACTCTCCCGGCGCAAAAAGGCAACGCCTTGTATCCCATCGGAGGTCCCGGCGCTATGCGCGGAACGCTGTTCCGGGCGGTCTGCAGGCGAGGAATGCATCTGAGTGCCGGAGCGGCGGCGACGTGAACCCTTTGAGGCCTTCGGGCCATTGCCGGGCCGTCCGTCAGCATGCCTGGCCTCGCCATGCCGTCCCTCGCCGGGCCGGCCGTCGCTCGGCTTGCCGCCGCTATGGTGGCGCCCGTCGGCATGCCTTTCGTCGGCACGCCGCCCGTCACCGTGCCGTGCGCCTTGCGGACGCTGGCCCGGGCGGCCGCCCGGCCGGCCCTGTCGTTGCTGCGACGGGGGAGGGCCCGCATCGCGGCGGCCGGCATCGGTGCGGAGATCTTCCCGCGGCAGCGCCACGCGGATCAGGCGCTCGATGTCGCGGAGATAGCTGAGCTCTTCGCCGCCGGCGACGAGCGAGATCGCGGTGCCGTCGGCGCCGGCGCGCGCGGTGCGGCCGATGCGGTGGACATAGGTCTCGGGCACGTTGGGCAGATCGAAATTGATGACGTGGCTGATGCCGTCGACGTCGATGCCGCGGGCGGCGATGTCGGTGGCGACCAGGGTGCGGATCTCGCCCGAGCGGAACTGGGCGAGCGTGCGCTCGCGATGGTTCTGCGACTTGTTGCCGTGGATGGCATTGGCGGCGATGCCCGCCTTGGCCAGCGTCTTCACCACCTTGTCGGCGCCGTGCTTGGTGCGGGTGAAGACCAGCGCGCGGTTGATCGG
This sequence comes from Bradyrhizobium sp. DN3, assembly GCF_041357655.1. Lineage (NCBI taxonomy): Bacteria > Pseudomonadati > Pseudomonadota > Alphaproteobacteria > Hyphomicrobiales > Nitrobacteraceae > Bradyrhizobium > Bradyrhizobium sp. DN3. The sequence goes on from NZ_JAULLN010000031.1 coordinate 40,553, forward strand.
CTCGTCCTTCAGCAGCTTGGTGAGGAAGGCGGGCTTGGCCGAGAAATCGACCTGGAGGATGCGCTGGTTGATCCGCTCGGCGGTCGAGGAGACCGGGGTCACCGCGACGCGGGCGGGATCACGCAGCATGGCGTCCGCGAGCTCGGCGATGTCCTTCGGCATGGTGGCCGAGAAGAACAGCGTCTGCCGCTTGATCGGCAGCTTGGCGACGATTTTGCGGATGTCGTTGATGAAACCCATGTCGAGCATGCGGTCGGCCTCGTCGAGCACGAGGAATTCAACGCTTGAAAGCTTCAATCCGTTGCTCTGCACGAGGTCGAGCAGGCGGCCGGGGGTGGCGACGAGCACGTCGACGCCCTGCATCAGGGCGCGGACCTGGCGGCCCATCGGAACCCCGCCGATGGCGAGCGTCGAGGACAGGCGGATGTGGCGGCCATAGGCGTTGAAGCTGTCGAGGATCTGCCCGGACAGTTCGCGGGTGGGCGACAGCACCAGCACGCGGGCCGTCTTGGGCTGCGGCTTGATGCGGTTCTCAAGCAGGCGATGCAGGATCGGCAGCGCGAAGGATGCGGTCTTGCCGGTGCCGGTCTGGGCGATGCCGACGACGTCGCGGCCGGTCAGCGCCAGCGGGATGGTCTGGGCCTGGATCGGGGTGGGGGTGACGTAATTCTCTTCACGAAGAGCGCGCGCGATGGGTTCGGCGAGGCCGAAATCCTGGAACGAAGTCAAAAGAGGGGTACTTTCCATGTCAAAAGCGGGCGCCCGGCGCATTCGGCGCGGCGCGCGCATAGGGTGTCGAGAAGACACCTGCGTGTTTGGGGTGTCGGATGGGCTTGGGAGATATGGGGCAAGCCAGAGGCCCGTAGGGCCTTAAGAACACGCAGCTCGCAACGACGGCTTGATTCGCAAGCAGTCTCGACCGCTCATATGGAACATCGCAGGGGCGCTTTCAAGGCAAGCTCGCCTCAAACGGCGGTTGCAGTGCAAAAATAGTTATGCCGGAAATTTAGCCAGAATTGGCAATTTGCATAAAAAATAGACTGCCTGCCGCTTTCGCATACATTTCAGTTGCCCAGGGTTTAGGCGGACAGACTGCGGCTAAACTTGGAATTCTGGTTGTTTTTCAAGCAAATCCAATGGCTTGAGAGGTGCTCAGTCCATGGCATGGTTCTTGCGAATCCGTTAATCGCAGGCGGCCGTGGGGCCGTTTCGCAGCGTTTTCACGTCTGCGTCAGGGAGATGATACACTCATGCTTAGCAAATCCACTCACGATATAGCGGCGTCATTTAGCCGCCGCGGCGTCCTCGCTGCGACCGCCGGACTGATGCTCGGTCTGGCTTCATTGACTGGCGCCAAGGCCGCAGACGACACCATCAAGGTCGGCGTGCTTCACTCCCTTTCCGGCACCATGGCCATCAGCGAGACCACGCTGAAGGACACCATCCTCTTCCTGATCGACGAGCAGAACAAGAAGGGCGGCGTGCTCGGCAAGAAGCTCGAAGCCGTCGTCGTCGACCCCGCTTCCAACTGGCCGCTGTTCGCCGAGAAGGCGCGCGAGCTGATCACCAAGGACAAGGTCTCGGTCGTGTTCGGCTGCTGGACCTCGGTGTCGCGCAAGTCGGTGCTCCCGGTCTTCAAGGAGCTGAACAACATCCTGTTCTACCCCGTGCAGTACGAGGGCGAGGAGAGCGAGCGCAACGTGTTCTACACGGGTGCTGCGCCGAACCAGCAGGCGATCCCCGCCGTCGACTATCTGATGAAGGAAGAGAAGGTGAAGCGCTGGGTGCTCGCGGGCACCGACTACGTCTATCCGCGCACCACCAACAAGATCCTGGAAGCCTATCTGAAGTCCAAGGGTGTCGCCCAGGAAGACATCATGATCAACTACACGCCGTTCGGTCACTCCGACTGGCAGACGATCGTGGCCGACATCAAGAAGTTCGGCTCGGCCGGCAAGAAGACCGCGGTGGTCTCGACCATCAACGGCGACGCCAACGTTCCCTTCTACAAGGAGCTCGGCAACCAGGGCGTCAAGGCCAAGGACATCCCGGTGGTCGCGTTCTCGGTGGGTGAGGAAGAGCTCGCCGGCATCGACACCAAGCCGCTGGTCGGCCATCTCGCCGCCTGGAACTACTTCGAATCGATCAAGACCAAGGACGGGTCGAACGAGAAGTTCATCAAGGACTGGCAGGCCTACACCAAGAACCCGAAGCGCGTGACCAACGATCCGATGGAAGCGCACGTGATCGGCTTCAACATGTGGGTGAAGGCGGTGGAGAAGGTGAAGTCGACCGATCCGGACAAGGTGATCGACGCGCTTCCCGGCATCGAGGCGCCGAACCTGACCGGCGGCGTGTCGAAGATGCTGCCGAACCACCACATCACCAAGCCGGTGTTCATCGGCGAGATCAAGGGCAACGGCCAGTTCGACGTGGTCTGGAAGACCCCGGGCCTCGTTGCCGGCGATGCCTGGTCGAAGGAGCTGGACGGTTCCAAGGACCTGATCGGCGACTGGGTCGGCAAGAAGTGCGGCAACTTCAACACCAAGACCAACAAGTGCCTCGGTTCGGGCTCCTGATCCCGACCTGACGCACCATGACACGATCGGAGAGGGCGGCGATCCCGCCGCCTTCTCCAACCATTTCTGCCGGGGTCATTCACAGTGCCAGCCCATTTGTCTGCCCGTCTCTGCTCGCTTGCGCTCTCGCTGTTTCTGATCGCGTTCGCGCTGCCGGCCTTCGCCGGTCCGTTCGAGGATGCGGTCGCCAAGTTCGCCAACGACGATTTTTCCGACACGGAGGAGGCGATCGGCGCGGTCGCGAGCAGCGGCAATGCGCTGGCATTCCCTATCATCAGCGCGCTGCAGGACGGCCGCCTCATGGCCGATCCGGATAGCAAGAAGGTTTATGTCACCGGCGCCGACGGCAAGTCGATTGACGCCGCAACCGGCCAGCCCGTGGCCAGCGTTCCCGACAGCGCGAGCGCGGTTCGCCTCAACAACCGCCTGCGCCGCAGCGTGGACGCCGCGCTCGGCAGCCTGACGCTTCAGTCGCCCGATCTGTCGACGCGCCTCCAGGCTGCGCAGTCGGTCTTCAAGTCGCATGAGGAAGCCGCGCTCGAGGCGGTCGAGGCCGCGCTGGCCAAGGAAGGCAACAGATCCGTCAAGATCGCGCTCGGCGAAGCCCGCGCGGCGATCCTGCTGTTCAAGTCGGACGCCACCGAGGTCGAGAAGCTGGAGGCCGTTGCCACCCTCAAGGCGCGCGGCGACCAGGAGGCGCTGGCGCTGCTCACCGGCATGGGCGACCAGCCGGCCTCGGTGAGCAAGGCTGCCGCGAGCGCGATCGGCTCGATCCAGAACTCGCTTGCGGTCTGGTCCATGGTGCAGAATGCCTGGTATGGCCTCTCGCTCGGCTCGGTGCTGTTGCTCGCTGCGATTGGCCTTGCCATCACCTTCGGCGTGATGGGCGTCATCAACATGGCCCATGGCGAGATGGTGATGCTGGGCGCCTACACCACTTTCGTGGTGCAGGAGGTCATCCGCACCCGCTATCCCGCTCTGTTTGACTATTCGCTTTTCATCGCGGTGCCGCTCGCCTTCCTGGTCTCCGGCGCGATCGGCGTGCTGATCGAGCGCAGCATCATCCGCTTTCTCTACGGCCGTCCCCTGGAGACGCTGCTGGCGACCTGGGGCCTGTCGCTGGTGTTGCAACAGGCGGTGCGCACCATGTTCGGCCCGACCAACCGCGAGGTCGGCAACCCCTCCTGGATGAGCGGCGCCTTCGAGCTCGGCCAGATCACCATCACCTATAACCGGCTCTGGATCCTCTGCTTCACGCTGGCCGTGTTCGCGATCCTGCTTGCGATGCTGCGCTATACCGCACTCGGCCTCGAGATGCGCGCGGTGACGCAAAACCGCCGCATGGCGGCCTCGATGGGCATCGCCACCTCGCGCGTCGACGCGCTGACCTTCGGTCTCGGCTCGGGCATTGCCGGCATCGCCGGCGTGGCGCTGTCGCAGATCGACAATGTCAGCCCCAATCTCGGCCAGAGCTACATCATCGACAGCTTCATGGTCGTGGTGTTCGGCGGCGTCGGCAATCTCTGGGGCACCCTGGTCGGCGCCTTCACGCTCGGCATCGCCAACAAGTTCCTGGAGCCGGTCGCCGGCGCCGTGCTCGGCAAGATCGCCATCCTGGTTCTCATCATCCTGTTCATTCAAAAGCGGCCGCGCGGCCTGTTCGCGCTCAAGGGCCGTGCGGTGGAAGCATGACTCCTCACATGCTGACGCGCTCGCTGGACCGCAGTGCGACGATCTTCCTTGCTGTCGTCGCAGCCTGCGGCATCCTCATCCCGCTCTCCAACCTGCTGCTGCCCGCGGGCTCGTTCCTGCAGGTGCCGACCTATCTCGTCGCGCTCTGGGGTAAATATGTCTGCTACGCCATCCTCGCGCTCGCGATCGACCTGATCTGGGGCTATTGCGGCATCCTCTCGCTCGGCCACGGTGCCTTCTTCGCGCTCGGCGGCTACGCCATGGGCATGTATCTGATGCGGCAGATCGGCACCCGGGGCGTCTACGGCAACCCGATCCTGCCCGACTTCATGGTATTCCTGAATTGGCAGAAGCTGCCCTGGTACTGGTACGGCTTCGACATGTTCTGGTTTGCGGCCCTGATGGTGCTGGTCGTGCCGGGCCTGCTCGCCTTCTGCTTCGGCTGGCTCGCCTTCCGCTCCCGCGTCACCGGCGTGTACCTGTCGATCATCACGCAGGCGATGACCTATGCACTGCTGCTCGCGTTCTTCCGCAACGATTTCGGCTTTGGCGGCAACAATGGCCTGACCGACTTCAAGGACATCCTGGGCTTCAACGTCCAGGCGGAGGGTACGCGTGCGGCGCTGTTCGCGCTGAGTTGTCTGGCGCTGATTGCAGGTTTCCTGATCTGCCGCGCCATTGTCTCGTCCAAGCTCGGCAAGGTGCTGATCGCGGTGCGCGATGCGGAATCGCGGACGCGCTTCCTCGGCTACCGCGTCGAATCCTACAAGCTGTTCGTGTTCACGGTGTCGGCCTGCATGGCCGGCGTCGCCGGCGCGCTCTACGTGCCGCAGGTCGGCATCATCAATCCATCCGAATTCGCCCCCGGCAATTCGATCGAGGCGGTGATCTGGGTTGCGGTCGGTGGCCGCGGCACGCTGGTCGGTGCGGCGCTCGGCGCCGTCGTCGTCAACTACGCCAAGACGTTCTTCACCTCCGGCGTGCTGGCGCCGTACTGGCTGTTCATGCTGGGCGCGCTGTTCATCCTGGTGACGCTGCTGCTGCCCAAGGGGATCGTCGGCACCTTCAACGCCTGGTGGGACTCCTCGAGGGAAAAGCGCACCGCTGCAGCCATTGCGAGCGCTGCGGCCGAAGACGGCATCACCGAACCCAAGATGGCGGAGTAGGGCGATGAACGTCATGGACAGCCGCGCGACTTCCGCAATGCTCTATCTCGACGGCGTGCACGTCTCGTTCGACGGGTTCCACGCCATCAACAATCTGTCGCTGACACTTGAGCCCGGCGAGATGCGCGCCATCATCGGCCCGAACGGCGCCGGCAAGACCACGATGATGGACATCATCACCGGCAAGACCAAGCCGAACGAGGGCACCGTGCTATTCGACGGCGTCACCGATCTGACGCGGCTCGACGAGACCCGCATCGCCGAGCTTGGCATCGGCCGCAAATTCCAGAAGCCGACCGTGTTCGAGAGCCAGACCGTGCATGACAATCTCCTGCTTGCGCTGAACGTCGATCATTCGGTCCGCGGCACGCTGTTCTGGCGCGGCAGCAAGGCTGAGTCCGAGCGCATCGACAAGGTGCTGGAGACGATCCGCCTCACCGATGCCCGCAACCGCCTCGCCGGCAGCCTCAGCCACGGCCAGAAGCAGTGGCTCGAGATCGGCATGCTGCTGGCGCAGGATCCGAAGCTGCTCCTGGTCGACGAGCCGGTCGCGGGGATGACCGACGTCGAGACGCATCTCACCGCCGAGCTGCTGAAAGAGATCAACAAGACCCACACTGTGATGGTGGTCGAGCACGACATGACCTTCGTGCGCGAGCTCGGGGTCAAGGTCACCTGTCTGCATGAAGGCACCGTGCTGGCGGAAGGCACCATCGACCAGGTCTCGTCCAACGAGCGGGTCATCGAAGTCTATCTGGGACGCTGAGCGATGCTTGAGGTCAGGGACATCAATTTGTTCTACGGCGCGGCCCAAGCGCTGCGCGGCGTCTCGATCTCGGCCGAGCCGGGCAAGGTCACCTGCGTGCTCGGGCGCAACGGCGTCGGCAAGACCTCGCTGCTGCGCGCCATGGTCGGGCAATATCCGATCTCCTCGGGCGCGATCGTGCTCGACGGCAGCGACATCACGGGCCTGAAGCCCTATGAGCGGGCGCGCAAAGGCATTGGCTTCGTGCCGCAGGGCCGCGAGATCTTTCCGCTGCTGACGGTCGAGGAGAACCTCAAGACCGGCTTCGGCCCGCTCAGGCGCGAGGACAAGCACATTCCGGACGACGTATTCTCGCTCTTCCCGGTGCTGCAATCCATGCTCGGCCGGCGCGGTGGCGACCTCTCCGGCGGCCAGCAGCAGCAGCTCGCGATCGGGCGCGCGCTGGTGATGCGGCCAAAGCTGCTGCTGCTCGACGAGCCGACCGAGGGCATCCAGCCCTCGATCATCAAGGACATCGGCCGCGCCATCTCTTACTTGCGCAACCTCGGCAACATCGCGATCGTTCTGGTCGAACAATATCTCGACTTTGCCTGCGAACTCGGCGACAGTTTCGCGGTGATGGATCGCGGGGCGGTGAAGTTCACCTGCGACCGCTCCAATCTCGACGCGAGCGAGATCAGCCGCCAGATGGCGTTGTAAGCCATTCTGCCGCGACCGGCTGGGGAGGCGGATGCGCAGCGACGTTTCGGTCACATCTGGAGTTTTCGAGGCGAACCGCGCCCGCGGCGCCGTGCGCTTCGACGTCCATGCGCGGGATGGTGTGACGCGGCGCGGGACCTTGCATGAGTCCGGTTCGCTGCGCGTGCGCTTTCCCTCGCCCGAAGGCGAGGGGCTCTCCGGCGTGTTCGTCAACACGGCCGGAGGTGTCGCCGGCGGCGATCGCTTCGACATTGACATCACGGCCGCTGACGCTGCGCGGCTGACGCTGACGACGGCGGCCGCAGAAAAGGTCTATCGTGCGCAGGGCAAGGCGGCCGAGCTCAATATCGCGCTGAAGGTCGGCGCAGGGGCGCATCTGTCCTGGCTGCCCCAGGAAACGATCCTGTTCGACCGGGCCCGAGTTCATCGCCGCTTCGACATCGCGCTCGATGAGGCGGCTTCGCTCCTGCTTTGTGAGATCGTCGTGTTCGGCCGCACCGCCATGGGCGAGCGGATGGAGCAGGGCGAGTTCGTCGACCGTTGGCGGCTCTCTCGCGGCGGCGGGCTGGTGTTCGCCGAAACCGTCAGGCTGGATGGTCATATCGGTGAAAAATTGGCGCGATCCGCCGTGGCCAAGAGTGGCGCCGCGATCGGCACGGCCCTGATCGTGCCCGGCGACGAGGCGTTGGTCGAGCGCATTCGCGAGGCCTCGGAATCGTTCGCCGGCGAGGTCGGGATATCCGCCTGGAATGGCTTTGCAATGGCGCGGTTCTGTGCCCAAGATGCGGCGCGTTTGCGCGCCGACATGATGGCCGTGCTGGCGCGCACCGGCGCGGCCCTGCCGCGGCTCTGGCTGAACTGACTGGTTGAATTGACGTGTTGAACGGAAGAGATGTCGCATGAATCTGTCTCCCCGCGAAAAGGACAAGCTTCTGATCTCGATGGCGGCCATCGTGGCCCGCCGTCGGCTGGACCGCGGCGTCAAGCTCAACCATCCCGAGGCGGTCGCGATCATCTCCGACTTCATCCTCGAAGGCGCCCGCGACGGCCGCACCGTCGCCGAGCTGATGCAATCCGGCGCGCAGGTGCTGACCCGCGACCAGGTGATGCCCGGCATCCCCGAGATGATCCACGACATCCAGGTCGAGGCGACCTTTCCGGACGGCACCAAGCTCGTCACCGTGCACGAGCCGATCAGGTAGGAGCGAGAAGCATGATCCCCGGCGAACTCTTCATTCAGGACGGCGAGATCGAGCTCAATGCCGGCCGCAAGACCGTGACGCTGACGGTCGCCAACACCGGCGACCGCCCGATCCAGGTCGGCTCGCACTACCATTTCTTCGAGACCAACCCGGCGCTGAAGTTTGACCGCAAGAAGTCCCGCGGCATGCGCCTCGACATCGCCGCCGGCACCGCCGTCCGCTTCGAGCCCGGCCAGACCCGTGACGTCCAGCTCGTCGCCATGGCCGGCAAGAAGACCATTTATGGCTTCCGCGGCGACGTCATGGGGAAGCTGTGATCTCCGAAGGAACGAGCCTGGTGCGGCACGGTTGAGGCGAAAACGGAGGTCTTTGCCATGCTGACACCGATTCGCCTTGTCTCCGAAGCTGCCGAGCTCGCTGCGCACCGCCACAACGGCATGGCGCGCAAGGGGCGCGGCAACGAGCCTTATATCAATCATCTCGCCGAGGTCGCGAACCTGCTGGCGACCGCGACCGAGGGTGCCGATGCCGAGCTGGTCGCGGCCGGCTGGCTGCATGATATGATCGAGGACACCGACACCACGCGCGAGGAGCTGGCGCAGAGATTTTCGGCGCGTGTCGCCGCCCTCATCGCGGAATGCACCGACGACATGAGCCTGCCAAAGGCCGAACGGCGGCGGCTTCAGGTGCTCGAAGCGCCGAAGAAATCCCCCGGCGCAAAACTGATCAAGATCGCCGACAAGATCAGCAATACAGAGGCGCGCATTCAAACCGACCCGAGCGCCGAGGAGCGGGACGATCTCGCCGATTACATCGGATGGGCCACGCAGGTCGTTGCAGGCTGCCGCGGCGGCAATGCGTGGCTCGACGAGAAATTCGATGATGCCGTGAAAGCAGCGAGATCCTTGCTGTGACTGACCAGATGTTCAAACGCAATCGGGGCTTGTGATGTCCGTCAAGATCAAACGTTCCGTCTATGCCGACATGTTTGGCCCGACCACCGGCGACAAGGTGCGGCTGGCCGACACTGACCTCATCATCGAGGTGGAGAAGGATTTCACAACCTACGGCGAGGAGGTGAAGTTCGGCGGCGGCAAGGTGATCCGCGACGGCATGGGCCAGTCGCAGGTCACCAACAAGCAGGGCGCGGCCGACACCGTCATCACCAATGCGCTGATCGTCGACCATTGGGGCATCGTGAAAGCCGACGTCGCCATCAAGGACGGCATGATCTCTGCGATCGGCAAGGCCGGCAATCCCGACATCCAGCCCGGCGTCACCATCGTCATCGGCCCGGGCACTGACGTGATCGCGGGCGAGGGCAAGATCCTCACCGCCGGCGGCTTCGACAGCCACATCCATTTCATCTGCCCGCAGCAGATCGAGCACGCGCTGATGAGCGGCGTCACCTCGATGCTCGGGGGCGGCACCGGCCCCTCGCACGGCACCTTCGCCACCACCTGCACGCCGGGGCCGTGGCACATCGCGCGGATGATCCAGTCGTTCGACGCCTTCCCGGTCAATCTCGGCATCTCCGGCAAGGGCAACGCCTCGCGGCCGGCCGCGCTGGTCGAGATGATCAGAGCCGGCGCCTGCGCACTGAAGCTGCACGAGGATTGGGGCACGACGCCGGCGGCGATCGACAACTGCCTGTCGGTCGCGGACGATCACGATATCCAGGTGATGATCCATACCGACACGCTGAACGAATCCGGCTTCGTCGAGGACACGATCAAGGCGTTCAAGGGCCGCACCATCCATGCCTTCCATACCGAAGGCGCCGGCGGTGGTCACGCGCCTGACATCATCAAGGTCGCGGGCCTGAAGAACGTGCTGCCGTCCTCGACCAATCCGACGCGGCCGTTCACGCGCAACACCATCGACGAGCATCTGGACATGCTGATGGTGTGCCACCACCTCGATCCCTCGATCGCCGAAGACCTGGCCTTCGCGGAAAGTCGCATCCGAAAAGAGACCATCGCCGCCGAGGACATCCTGCACGATCTCGGTGCGCTCTCGATGATGTCCTCGGACTCGCAGGCGATGGGCCGCCTCGGCGAGGTCATCATCCGGACCTGGCAGACCGCTGACAAGATGAAGAAGCAGCGCGGGTCGCTGCCGCAGGACAGAGGCAAGGACAACGACAATTTCCGCGTCAAGCGCTACATCGCCAAATACACCATCAATCCCGCGATCGCCCACGGCGTGTCGAAACTGATCGGCTCGGTCGAGAAGGGCAAGCTCGCCGACCTCGTGCTGTGGTCGCCGGCCTTCTTCGGCGTCAAGCCGGACTGCATCGTCAAGGGCGGCAGCATCGTCGCAGCGCCCATGGGCGATCCCAACGCCTCGATCCCGACGCCGCAGCCGGTGCACTACCAGCCGATGTTCGGCGCCTTCGGCAAGGCGCGGACGGCGTCCTCGGTGGTGTTCACCTCGAAGGCGGCGGTCACGGGCGGTCTTGCGCGAAAACTCGGTATCGACAAGAAGCTCTATGCGGTCCAGAACACCCGCGGCAAGATCTCCAAGAAGAGCATGATCCACAACGACGCCACGCCCGATATCGAGGTCGATCCGGAGACCTATGAGGTCCGCGCCGACGGCGAGCTGCTGACCTGCGCGCCCGCCGAGGTGCTGCCCATGGCGCAGCGATATTTCATGTACTGAAATAGCGCCTCAACGCATGTCCCCGCATCAAGTCCGGAGACGGCTTTTCCGGTGTTGCGTTCGATCCGGCCTGGTCTAATGTCCGGCCCGGTATCGTACCCTTAGAAGAAAAGCCGGGAGGATTTCTCGTGATCTATGTCGTTGCTACCTTGACCATCAAGCCCGAAACGCGCGCCGAATTCATTGCAGCCGCCACCGCCTGCATCAAGGAGACGCGGAAGGAGCCCGGCAATATCGCCTACGATTTGCACGAGAGCGTCACCGATCCCAGCAAGATGGTATTCGTCGAGCAGTGGGAGAATGCCGAGGCGCTGGTGCCGCATCGTGCCATGGAGCATATGAAGACGTTCGGCCGCGTCGCGGTGAAGTGCTTCACGGCGCCGCCGAAGATCGAGGTGATCACGCCCGAGAAGGTCGAGACACGGTAACGAGGTAAACGCATGATCCGGGCGACGCAGGTCAAGGGGCAGCACCGCTTCACGGAAGCACCCGTGGATACGGTCGTGCTCGATTTCGACGATCGGCACCGCCGCCGCATGGCGATGACGGGAACGCGGGGGCTCGAATTCCTGCTCGACCTGGAGCACGCCGTCGCGCTGCGCGGCGGCGACGCGCTGGTGCTGGAGGACGGCCGGCTGGTCGAGGTGGTGGCGGCACCGGAGCCGCTGCTGGAGATCCGCGGTCGCGATCCGCACCATCTCATCCGCGTTGCCTGGCATCTCGGCAACCGCCATCTGCCGACGCAGATCATGGCCAAAGCCTTGCGCATCCGCCGCGACCACGTCATCGAAGCCATGGTGAAGGGTCTCGGCGCCCGCGTGATCGAGATCGAGGCGCCGTTCGATCCCGAGGGCGGTGCCTATGCCGATGCCGGCCACGCGCACGGTCACGACGATCATGCGCATCACGATCACGGCCATCACGATCACCATGACCATCACGGTCATGATCACCACCATCATGGCCATGCCGCGCATGACCATGATCACGATCATCACCATCACCACGACGAGCATTGCGACCACCCCGACCATCACCACGGCCACAAGCATGCTCATGACCACAAATGAGCCGGTCAGCCCCGCTGACCTCGCCGGGCGCGAGGCGGCGGCGCTGTACCGGTTGATGACCTGGCTGTCGCCGGCATTCCCTGTCGGCGGGTTCTCCTATTCCAGCGGCATCGAATGGGCAGTCGAGGCCGGCGATATCACCGACACCGCGACGCTGGCGGACTGGCTCGATGCGATGCTTGGCGACGGTTCGGGCTTTTGCGATGCGACGTTCCTGGTCCATGCCTATCGCGCGGCGGAAGCGGGCGAGACCACCACTTTGAACGATATCGCCGAGCTCGCAGCCGCCTTCGTGCCGTCGCGCGAACGACAGCTGGAGACGACCTCGCAGGGCCGCGCCTTCATCGACATCGCCCGCGCCGCGTGGGATGCCGATGGCCTGGATGCCATGGTTGCGGCGTGCCGTACGCCCCTGGTCTATCCCGTCGCGGTCGGCGTGGTCGCCGCGATGCATGGCGTGCCGTTGGCGTCGACACTCCACGCCTTCTTGCATGCGCTGGTCTCGAACTGGATTTCCGCGGCCAGCCGTCTCATTCCGCTCGGCCAGACCGACAGCCAGCGTGTGCTGGTGAGGCTGGAAGCCGCCGCCGCCGCGACCGCCAATCGTGCGCTGAATGCGACACTGGACGATCTCGGCAGCGCGACTTTCCGCGCCGATCTCGCCAGCCTAAGGCACGAGACGCAATATACGCGGCTGTTCAGATCGTGAGCACGTTGCGTCACACTCCGCCGTCGTCCCGGCGCAGGCCGGGACCCATAACCACGAATCTTCGTGGAGATGGAAGGATGCGGCCACAGCCCGTCCTATCAACCGGGTTCGGTGGCTATGGGTCCCGGCCCCCGTGCGCGAACGCGCACTAGGCCGGGACGACGTTAGGAAGAGCGAGCGACATGTCGAAATCTCACGGACCCTTGCGCGTCGGTGTCGGCGGCCCGGTCGGATCGGGCAAGACCGCGCTGATGGACCTGCTCTGCAAGACCATGCGCGAGCGCTATGACATCGCCGCGATCACCAACGACATCTACACCAAATGGGATGCGGAATACCTCGTGCGCTCGGGCTCGCTGACGCCAGACCGCATCGCCGGGGTCGAGACCGGCGGCTGCCCGCACACCGCGATTCGCGAGGACGCCTCGATGAATCTCGCCGCGGTGGCGGACATGCGCGCGAAATTCCCGGACCTCGATCTCGTGCTGATCGAGTCCGGTGGCGACAATCTGGCTGCCACTTTTTCCCCGGAGCTGGCCGACCTCACCATCTACGTCATCGACGTTGCCGCCGGCGACAAGATCCCGTCCAAGGGCGGCCCGGGCATCACCCGGTCAGACCTTCTTGTCATCAACAAGATCGACCTGGCACCCCATGTCGGAGCCTCCCTGGAAAAGATGGAGACGGATGCCAAGCGCATGCGCGGCCAGCGCCCCTTCGTCATGACCAACCTGAAGAAGAGCCAGGGTCTCGATCGCATCGTCGGCTTCATCGAGACCAAGGGTGGCTTAAAACGGGACGCTTAAAACCGCGGGGCCCGACGGACGCGACGACTTAGCGCAGGCGTTTTTGCCCTAACACCCCGGGGCAGGGCCGCAACCGCGGAACAAATTTCGGACAGGGCGATTAACTACCTCTTGGCCCCCAAGGGGCAAATCCGTGCGGCCGGACCATCGGCCGGACGGATTAAGCTTTTCAGCCGACCTACGTTGCGTACTGATGCCTCCTCCTCCATTATCTCCGCCACTGGGGGTTCACCCTGTTTCGGCACATGGCCGTTCGATCGGCGTTCATATGCTCCATGTTTATTGCCGACCTCCTGCTTTCGCCTGAGTAGTCGCGTGGTCCGGCTGGGTTTCATCATTGGCTTCATCGCTCTGCTCGGAGCCCTGCTCTCCGGGCTTGCGGCCTATCGCGTTCACGATCAGGAGCTGGCGCTGGACCGGATCGCGCTCGCGCGTGCGATCGACGTTCACGCAAGCCTGGTCCAGGATCGCCTCACCGAGCGGGAGCTGCTCGCGCGTGTCGCCTCCGGCTTGTTCCGTGCGCCATCCGTGATCAAGCCGAGCATGCTGGAGCCGCTGCGCTCGGCCATCTACGCCTTCAAGACCGACTTCGTGGTGGCCGGCTGGATTGCCCGGCTGAAGCCGAACGAGCTTACGGCGGCGCAGGCTGCCATTGCCGGCGCCGGCTTCCCCAATCCGCGGATCCGCATGTTTGACGACAAGCCGATCAATTCCGCCGATGTCACCCAGCCGATCGACGTGCTGATGGACCTCGAGCCGCGCAGCAACGAGACCAAGGCGCTGCCTGGCCGCAGCTACGATCAGGATCCGGTTCGCAGCGCCATGCTGACGCGCGCCCGGGTCGAGAAGCGGTCGATCGCCTCAGACCCGATTCCGCTGCTCGGCGGCAACGGCCCGATCGGCGTCATCGTGGCCGCGCCCGTCATTCCCGAAGGTGCAACGGAGCCCGCCGGGTTCGTCACATTTTCCTACGAGCTTGCTTCGCTGATGCTGACCAATGACGACATGTCGTTGTTCTCGGTCGCGCTCAGGGATCCGCGCAGGGACGGCGGCGAGCTCGTTGCCAACGACCAGGGCGTGGTCTCCACGCGTATGACGGCGGCGGACGGACTGGCGCCGTCGGCCATGCGCACGGTGAGCTTCGGTGGCCGTGACTGGCAGCTCGCCTATTACGCGAAGACCAATTCGGCGCGTCGTGCCGAGCAGACCGCCATCATCGTCGCGGCGATCGGCCTCGCCATCACCGCGATGGTGTGCGGCCTGTTCGGCTATGTCGCCTACAACAATCTGCGCCTCAGCCGGGAAATCCAGGTGCGGATCGGCTTCGAGCGCCGGCTCACCGCTGTCATCGACGAGCTCAACCACCGGGTCAAGAACATCCTGGCGGTGATCCAGTCGATCGTGACACGCACGCTGCGCCACGGCTCGGACATCGACGTCGCGCGCGAGCTGCTGATCGGTCGCATCCACGCCATGTCGAACGTGGTTTCGCTGCTCAGCGAGAGCCAGTGGCAGGGTGTGAAGCTGAAGGGCCTGTTCGAAGCGCGCGCCATCCCGCATGCCGATCGCATCGCCGTCACCGGTCCCGACATCGCGGTCAGCGCGCGCGCGGCGCAGAGCCTGTCGCTGCTGTTCTTCGAGCTCGCCTCGCATTCCGACGAAGGCCTGTCGCTGGTCGGCAAGCATCCGCACATCACCGCCAATTGGACGGTGACGGGCGAGGAGCCCGACGAGATTTTCAATTTCCGCTGGGAGGAGTTCAACACCAGCGAGGCGACGCGCCGCCCCGATTCCGATTTCGGCCTGATCCTGCTCGACCGCGTCGCGCCCGAGGCGCTCGGCGGCACCGCCAAGCGCTACTTCACCGACGTCTCCTATGTCTACGAGCTGATCGCGCCAATGGAGACGGTGGTCGACATGACCGAGCGCGATCGTACCGACAAGATTTCGGCCCCGGTCAGGCCTGTGCGGTGATGCGAGGTCAGCCCTTCGGCCGCAGCACCAAATCAACCAGATTGCGCGCGTAAGCCGGCGTGATCGGTGCGATGCCGAAGACGTAGCGGTAGAACAGGCCGCCATAGATCGCGTCGTAGAGATCCTCGGGCAGTCCCTCGGCCAGGATGCTGCCGTCCTTCTGGCCCGCCGCGATCATCCCGACCAGTGCGTCGCGGCGGAACTGCAGATAGCGGGCGTAGAACAGCTCGGCGGAGCCGGTCTTCGAAATGCATTCGGAGATCACGGCGAGCTGCACCTTGCCGAACTCGCCCTGGAGCGCCTCGGCATAGGCCGCGGCATGGCGGCGTGCACGCGCCGCGGGCGTTCCGGAGCTCACCGGCGGCAGCGGCAGCATCTGCGCGGCGTGGTGGAGAAAGGCGTCGATCAGAAGCGCCTCGCGGGACGGCCACCATTTGTAGATCGTCATCTTGGAGACGCCGGAGTGCCGCGCGACCGCGTCGATGGTGGTGGCGGCAAGGCCGGTGGTGGCCATCAGCGCATAGGCGCTTTCGAGAATGGCGTTGGTGGTCTCGATCGATCGCGGCCGGCCGCGCCGGGGCGCGCCGTCGGCCCCATCACCCTCGCTGTTCGCCGTCACCACGTCCGGTCTCCTCGCTACCCGCTTCTGCTCCGCATAGCGCAGCCGCGGCCGCCGGCCCAGAGCTTGATCCGGAAAAGTGTGTAGCGGTTTTCCGAAAAGATCATGCTCAAACAATAACCTAAAGTGCGATGACGATTCATCCTGATCTCACGCGCTTTAGGGGAATCGGATGCGCACCGGCTAGGCCTGCTGCCGCAAGGCGGCGGGCAGGTCCTGCCACTTCGACCAGGCGATGTAATAGGCGACCGCGGTCATCGCGGCGAAGCCGGCGAGGCTCACCACGACCTGCATCACCACCATATTGGGCCCGGTGATCAGGATGAGATGACCTGCAAAGGACAGGAATACGCCGACGCAGAACACGGCGAGCCATTCCTCGCCGCACCTGATGACCGCCTGTAGCGGCTTTAGTTGCAGGCCGGGATGATCGGCCGGAATGAGATGGGTCGCGAGGAAGGCGAGCGCGAGGAAGTGAAGCACGCGATAGGGCGCGAGGTTTTCCTTGTCGGTCGGCGCAATGCCGTTGAGGAGGACGTCCGGCAGATAAGCGGAGAGCGCCGGTGAATGGCGCATCAGGGTGACGGCCATCGCGAAGATGAGATAGGTCCCGGCGAGGATCCGCAGCCAGGGCATGCCGCGCAGCGCCCGCCCGGGCGCGCCTGTCACGGCGAACCAGCCGCCCAGCACCATCAGCATCTGCCAGCAGAGCGGATTGAAGGTCCACTCCTGGTCCGGATAGACCCGGAAATTCCAGTCGAACCAGCGTGCGGCAAGGTACAGCGCGACCGATGCCGCCAGCGTCACGTTCGGCCGCCGCAACAGGCCCCAGAGCACAAGCGGAAAGAAGGCCATCAGCGGGACCATCAATTGCAGGAGGTCGAGGTTCAGCGGCTCCTCCTGGAGCACGAGACCGCGGATCAGGATGCGCAGCGGGTGCTCGAGAATCCCCGAGATGTTGTATTCGTGGATGATTTCCGGTGCCATCGATTGCGAGGCGACATAGGCGATGGCGTCGATATAAATGACGAACAGGACGACGTAGGCGGCGTAGAGCCGCCAGACGCGTCGAAAGATGCGCGTCGCCGCGACGACGTAGCCGCGCTCCAGCGCCATCCGGCCGTGGATGATGGCGACGCCATAACCGGCCACGAACACGAACAAATCCGCGGCGCCGCTGAAGCCGAAGTTTCGCAGCGTCAGCAGGTTGACGACGTTGTTCGGGATGTGATCGACGAAAACCGACCAGTTGGCGATGCCGAGTGTCAAATACAGTCTGGCGTCGGGTTGAAATGCGGCGAGGTTCGCCTTGACGGACGGTTTCATCACGAAAAACTTTTGGAATCAGGGGCGACGCTTTTAGCGGCAACCGCCTGCCCATCCGAGTAGCGTTTGCGTGATGGCGAGGGCATTCGTGCCGGATGGCGCAAAATTGCGCGGGACCGCTCGGACCGATTTGCGATCGATGGGGTCGGAGGACTTACGACGAAATTTTCTAACCCGCTCTGACCATTATTCTGCAGGTTCGGCCGACGCCTCGTCTGCTACGCCAGCCCGGCTCGCCATGATTCCGAGTGCGACCCCACCGATCGCGAGGATCGGCAACAGCCGCCTGACGCCGATGGCACGCACGATCTGAAGTCCCGTAGCGAGCAGCATAGGGTCCGCAAGCATGCTCTGTGCCATCGACTTCGCGGCGCGCTCGGCCGCGATCTGGGCGCGCTTCTGCACCTCGCGCTTGTAGCCCCAATAGGTGCCGGCAGCGGTCAGCGTCAGCAGGAAGAAGATGCCGGCACCCGCGAGGCAGGCCTGAACCGGACCATATTTCTCCAGGACCGAAATGAAGGCCGCGGCGCAGAGGAAGCACGTGGTGATGAAGAGCGCGAATGCCGTGCCTGCGGCCAGCGAGGTCAGTCGCACAGTGGTGCCGGTGGATGCACTGATCCCGTCGATGATGCGCTGAAACATGGCCTTGCTCCTCAAATCCCCCACAAGCCGAACCGCCGCACGCCGGCATCGGGCGCGGCAGCGCCGCCGTCTCGAGATCCGTTCCGCAAACCTACCGCCGCCAGGCGGCGCCGATCAGGAAGCCGATGCCGAGGGCGAGCCCGACGGTCGCGAGCGGCCGCTGCGTGATGGCCTCTTCCAGCGTCTCCTCGATCGAACCGTAGGCGTCTTGCGCAGCCTCCATCATCGCGCTGCCGCGGTCGGACATGTCGTCCATCGCGGAATCCATGTTCTCGCGCGCCTGGCGATAGCCGCGGCGAGCCTGCCTGCTGGTGGAATTGGCGAAGGTATTGAGCGCGTCGGTGATCTGTTCGGTGAGGGCGGCGATATCGCTTTTCACGGCTGCTACATCCTTCTCGAGGCGTTCCCTGGTGGCTTTGTCGGTCCAGTCCTTCATCCCGGCTTCGGCATTGGTCGTGGACATCGGGAGCTCCAAACTGTTGACGGCTGAGATAGCCGGAGAACGTTTCGTGGTCGGGGAAGTTCCGTTCACGGAAACCGCTCAGGCCTGCGGCAACTGCGGCGAATCCGCCGGCAACAGATGCTCCTTGAGGATCAGGCCGACGATCAGGAGCGGCGACGATAGGAACGCGCCCATCGGGCCCCACATCCAGGTCCAGAATGCCAGCGCGAGCAGGACCGCAAGCGCATTCAGCGCCAAGCGCCGGCCGATGATGGTCGGGGTGATGAAGTGCCCTTCCAGGAAGGTGAGGCCGCCGAAGGCGAGCGCCGCCATCAGCGCGCCGCTGATGGTCGGGAAGGCGACCAGCCCCACCATGACCAGTACGGCGAACATCGCGATCGGCCCGATGATCGGAATGAAGTTGAGCGTTGCCGCAAGTGCGCCCAGGCCGGCCGGATTGGGCATGCCAGTGAGCGCGCAGATGAGGCCGGTGGCGACGCCGACGCCGACATTGATGACGGTGACGGTCAGGAGGTAATTGCCGAGATGGACCTCGATCTCGTTGAGAATACGCAGTGTACGCAGCCGCGCGTCGTGATTGCTGAAGTTCATGATCATCGCCCGCCGCAGGTCGCGCCAGCTTGCGATGAACAGAATGAGGGTGACGAAGAACAGCAGAAATTCAGTAAAGGTCGGCGACAGGAATTCCAGCGTCGGCTGCACCCACTCGATCTTCGGCAACTGGAAGCTGGGGAATTCCTCCGAGCCGCCGACCATGGCTTGCAGCTCGCGCCACAGCGCCAGTGGCCGGTCGAACACGTGCAGCTTGTCCTTTAGTTGCGCGCCGAGCTCCGGCAGGTGCGTGCTCCATTCCATCACAGGCGAGGCGATCAGCGCGACCGCGAACGCGACCACTGCCGTACCCGCGATAACGATCAGGACGGCACCGAGAGCGCGCGGCACCTTGCATCGCTCGAGGAAGCTCGCCGCCGGCGACAGCATGGTGCCGATGACGAAGGCCATCACCACGGGCAGGAAGAACGCTTTTCCGACATAGAGCACGGTGACGACCGCAATCAGCAGGAGGCCTGCGAGTGCGAAAGCGACGAACTCGGTGCGGCGGATGACCGGTGGCAGCTCACTATGGCTGTCGGGAAGCGGTTCACCTTCGCTGTTGCCAGGAATCAGACGTTCGCTGGGAAGGACGCGCACAATATCTCTCCCGCACGCGCAACTCCCGATCCGCGCGCCCATCGACGATCCGACAACGTGCTGGCTGAGCAAGGGTTCCGTCGCGGCTTCGTGAAGACGCGCTCGCTTGACTGTGACGTCGCTGCCGCAGAGTTCGGCGGAACCTGAGTCGGCCCGGTCGCGTTTGTTGGCGACAGCATCACCCAGATGCACACATCCAACGGGGCAGCTCATGACAAGGTTCTCTCTCGTCCGCCGCTTCTCACCGCGCGCCGTCACTGCGTTTGCCTTCGCAAGCGCACTGCTCATCATGCCCTTTGGCGGCGCGCGTGCGCAAACCCTCGGCTTCGTGTCGATGCAGTCGCAGTCGTATCCGCAGGACCAGGGCTATTCACAGGGTTATGGAAGCGAGGCACCGCAAGCCGCAGACGAGGACGCCCGGCTGCCCGATCGGCTGCGCAGGCAGATCGTCAGCTTCGACAGGAGCGAGCCGGCCGGCACCATCGTCATCGATACCAACAACACCTATCTCTACTACGTGCTCGGCCAGGGACGCGCCATCCGCTATGGCGTCGGCGTCGGCCGCGAGGGCTTTACCTGGGCGGGCGTGCAGAGCATCAGCCGCAAGGCCGAGTGGCCGGACTGGCATCCGCCGGCCAAAATGATCGCGCGCCAACCCTATCTGCCGCGCTTCGTGGCAGGCGGTCCGGGTAACCCGCTCGGTGCCCGTGCGATGTATCTCGGCTCGAGCGAATACCGCATCCACGGCACCAACGATCCCAGCACCATCGGCAAGTTCGTCTCGTCCGGCTGCATCCGCCTGACCAATGAGGACGTCATCGACCTGTTCGGCCGCGTCAATGTCGGGACGAAGGTCGTGGTGCTGCCCAAGAACGCGCCGCTGATGGCCAAGGGAAGTGACAAGGCAGGCGATTCCGTGCGCAAGCACCCGGCCATGACGACGCTGCCCTCGGGCCATCAGGCGCTGAACATCTCGGCGTCGTCGGTGAACTGAGAGTTGAGTGAGGCTACATGAAAAGACGTTCGTTCGGTAAACTGGTCGGGTGTGCGGCGGCCTTGTTCACCGTCACCGCCCTCGGCCTCGCGTTGACGCCCTCGGCGCATGCGGAGGACTTTTTCTCGGCGCTGTTCGGCGCGTTCGGCGCGCGGCCTCCCCAGATCCGGACGCCGTTCCCAAACGATGACATGCCGCGCTACGACATGCCGCGCCAGCGAGCCGCCTATGGTGGCGGCGCCGCCTATTGCGTGCGCGGATGCGACGGCCGCTATTTTCCGGCGCAAGGAACGGATGCCGAAAGCAAGGCGCAGTCCTGCAAGAGCTTCTGCCCGGCGTCCGAAACCTCGCTGGTCTATGGCAGCAACATCGACGATGCCACGACGGAGAACGGAAAGTCCTATTCCGATCTGCCGAACGCCTTCCGCTATCGCAACGAGATCGTCGCGGGCTGCACCTGCAACGGCAAGGATCCGGTCGGGCTCGCCCAGGTCAAGGTCGAGGACGACCCCACCTTGCGCAAGGGTGACATCGTCGCCGGCGCGGGCGGCCTGGTGGTCGCCACCCGCAACGCCAACGACCGCCGCGGCGTCGCGATGAATTTCTCGCCGCTGCCGGAATCCGTCCGCGCCAGATTCCGTCAGGTGCCGGTGGTGGCGAAGGAGTAGGGCGTAGCGCTCCCCCAACGTCGTCCTGGCGAAAGCCAGGACCCATTACCCCTGATGTAGCCTGGGCGGCACGCTGATAACCATCAGCCTGCCCATTTCAGAGGCCGGTGGTTATGGGTCCTGGCTTTCGCCAGGACGACAGCGAGGGTGTAGCGCCCGCGTGCCCTACGCCGCCCGGATCTTGCCCAAGAAATCGCTGACCTGCTGACCGAGCTGACGGCTCTGCGTCTCGAGCGTCTCCGAGGCCTGCTTGACGTTTTCGGCGGCACCGGCCGCGGTGTCGGCATCGGCCTTCACGCCAGTGATGTTGTCCGAGACGTTCTTGGTGCCCTGCGCCGCATATTGCGTGCTGCGGGTGATTTCCTGGGTCGCCGCACCCTGTTCCTGCACGGCGGCGGCGATGGCGGTGGCGACCTCGTTCACTTCGCCGATGATGCCGCCGATGGCCTGGATCGCGTTGATGGCGTCGCCCGCGACCTTCTGGATGTCGGCGATCTGCTCGGAGATTTCATCGGTCGCCTTCGCGGTCTGGCTCGCCAGTGACTTCACCTCCGATGCCACCACGGCAAATCCGCGCCCCGCTTCGCCGGCACGGGCGGCCTCGATCGTGGCATTGAGCGCGAGCAAATTGGTCTGCGCCGCGATGGTGTTGATCAGCCCGACCACCTCGCCGATGCGCCCCGCCGACTGCGCCAGCCCTTGCACCGTGCTGTCGGTTTCGCGCGCTTGGTTAACGGCGCGACTGGCGATGCCTGCGGCATGCGCGGCCTGCTGGCTGATGTCGTTGATCGACGCGGAGAGCTCCTCGGCCGCTGCAGCGACGCTCTCCACACTCGTGGAGGCATCGTTCGAGGCCTTGCCCGCGATCTCGACGCGTTCATTGGTCTGGCGCGATACCGCGGAGAGATCGCCGGAGGTCTTGCGCATCTCGCCGGAGGCCTCGCTCAACTCGCCCAGCGATTTGCGCACCACGCCCTCGAACTCGCCGACATAGGCCTCCATCGCGTGCTGGCGCGCGGCCGGCGCCTTTGCTGCGCGCATCCCTTTGGTCGTTCGAAGTCTGCCGTAAAATTACGGGGGCCTTTGCTGCGTCGGGCAAATACCTGAAATTGCAAGGGGTTGCAGAGGCGGAACCCGCGCGCCTTACAGGCGTTAGGACGAGGCAGCCATTTGCCTGAAGGGGGGTCCTAGCGATGCTGGTCGGCGTACTCGTCACCTTTCTCGTTGTTATTCTCGTACTTTATCTCATCAACATGCTGCCGATGGACGGCCGCGCCAAGCAGATCGCGCGCGTGATCGTCATCATCATCGGCATCGTGTCGCTCCTGAAATATCTTGCGGTGTTCTAGCGGACCCATTCAAACAAAAAGCCCCGGCCTGGGCCGGGGCTTTTTCGTGCTGCCTCAATGCAGCGACTTGAGCCAGTCGTCGACGTCCTGACGAACCTGGTCCTTGGCCTTGCCGTAACGTTCCTGGAGTCGGCCCTCGAGCTGCTCGCGACGCCCCTCGATCAATCGGAGGTCGTCGTCAGTGAGCTTGCCCCATTTCTCCTTGGCCGAGCCCTTGAACTGCTTCCAGTTTCCTTCGATGCGATTCCAGTCCATGACCATCTCCATCGCGTTGATGGCCTACAACGCAAGCGGCGCGCAGCCGTTCCGCTGCGCGCCGCGACGTTTCGCCGTTCGAACTGAGGCTATTTAACCCGCTGCCTTCGCCTCGCGGCGGCGGGCGGTGAGGATGTACTCGGTGTAGCCGTTCGGCTGCTCGCGGCCCTTGAAGATGAGGTCGCAGGCCGCCTTGAAGGCGACGCCGTCGAAGGCGGGCGCCATCGGCTTGTAGATGGGATCGCCCGCGTTCTGCTTGTCGACGACCACGGCCATGCGCTTCAGGGACTCCATCACCTGCGCTTCGGTGATGACGCCCTGGTGCAGCCAGTTGGCGAGATGCTGGCTGGAGATGCGTAAAGTAGCGCGATCTTCCATCAGGCCGACATCGTGGATGTCCGGCACCTTGGAGCAGCCGACGCCCTGGTCGATCCAGCGCACGACATAGCCGAGGATGCCCTGGCAGTTGTTGTCGATCTCCTGCCTGACGTCATCGGGCGCCCAGTTCGACTTCGACACCGGGATGGTGAGGATGTCCGAGAGCTTTGCGCGCGGTCCGCCTTTGGTGAGCTCCTTTTGGCGCGCGATGACGTTGACCTGGTGGTAGTGCAGCGCGTGCAGCGTCGCGGCGGTCGGCGAGGGCACCCAGGCGGTGGTGGCGCCGGCCTGCGGATGGCTAAGCTTCTGCGCCAGCATGTCCGCCATCTTGTCAGGCGCGGCCCACATGCCCTTGCCGATCTGGGCGTGCCCGGGAAGGCCGTCGATCAGGCCCATGTCGACGTTCCAGTCCTCATAGGCCTTGATCCAGGCCTGCGCCTTCATCTCGTTCTTGCGGATCATCGGGCCCGCTTCCATCGAGGTGTGGATCTCGTCGCCGGTGCGGTCGAGGAAGCCGGTGTTGATGAACATGATGCGCTTGGAGGCGCGCTGGATGCAGGCCTTGAGGTTGACGGTGGTGCGCCGCTCCTCGTCCATGATGCCGACCTTGAGCGTGTTCTCGGGCAAGCCCAGCAACTTCTCCACGCGGTCGAAGATCTCGCAGGTCAGCGACACCTCGTCGGGGCCGTGCATCTTCGGCTTGACGATATAGGCAGATCCCGTGCGGCTGTTCTTGACCTTGGAATTGCCCTTGAGATCGTGAATGGCGAGCAGGCCCGACACGGCCGCATCGAGCAGCCCTTCCGGAATCTCCTCGCCGGTCTCGTCCAGCACCGCGTCGGTGAACATGTGGTGACCGCAATTGCGCATCAGGAGCAGGCTGCGGCCGTGCAGCTTGAGCTCGCTTTTGCCATCCGGCGTCTTGTAGCTGCGGTCGGCGTTCAGCGAGCGCGTCAGCGTCTTGCCGCCCTTCTCGAAATCGGCCGACAGCGTGCCGTTCATCAGGCCGAGCGTGTTGCGGTAGACCAGCACCTTGTCCTCGGCATCGACTGCGGCGACGGAGTCCTCCATGTCGAGGATGGTGGAGACCGCGGCCTCCATGATCATGTCGGCGACGCCGGCCGGATCGTCCTTGCCGATCGCGCTGCTGCGGTCGATCTTGACCTCGACATGTAGGCCGTTGTTGACGAGCAGCACGGCGGACGGAGCGGCCGCATCGCCCTGGAAGCCCGCGAACTGCGCCGCGTTCTTCAGCGCGGTGGCATTGCCGCTCTTCAGCTTCACCGCGAGCTGGCCCGCGACGACGCTGTACGCGGTGACGTCGGTGTGGCTGCCGGTCGCCAGCGGCACGGCGGTATCGAGGAATGCCTTGGCCTTGGCGATCACCTTGTCGCCGCGCGCCTTGTTGTAGCCCTTGCCACTCTCGGAAGGATCATGCGGAATGGCGTCGGTGCCGTAGAAGGCATCATAGAGCGAGCCCCAGCGCGCATTCGCCGCATTCAGCGCATAGCGCGCATTGGTCAGCGGCACGACGAGCTGCGGGCCGCAGATCTTGCCGATCTCCTCGTCGACATTGGCCGTCTCGACCTTCTGCGTCGCCGGCTCCGGGACGAGATAGCCGATCTCCTTCAGGAAGGCGGTATAGGCGTTGAGGTCGAACGCCTTGCCTTTGTTGGCGCGGTGCCAATCGTCGATCTTGGCCTGCAGCGTGTCGCGGAAAGCGAGCAACGACCGGTTCTTCGGCCCCAGCTCCTTGATGATGGCGGCAAGCCCGGCCCAGAACGCATCCGGCGCGATCCCCGTTTTCGGGGCCGCTTCCTTGGCGATGAAATCGAACAGGACGGGAGCGATCTTCAATCCGTGGGCATCGACGCGTTTCATGATGGGCTTTCTTGTTGGAAATGGCTGTTTTTGGCTGCTTTTGACCCGACAGCAGCAAAATGCGCCCATAGGGGGCGGCTTTCGGAGGCCTATTAGCCCCAAAATCAAGGCCGTGAGAAGACCCCTAGGGGGTTGTCAAAATGTCAAGACAGGCCGGCGAGCGGGCGAGGGCCGCACCTAGACGTCAAATGCCAAGCAATGGGCGCGATCTCTCCCCGGTGTCGTCCCGGCCTAGTGCGCAATTGCGCACGAGGGGCCGGGACCCATAACCATAGGGAGAAATTTGGCGAAGATTAGTAGTTCGGGACTCGCACCTCATCCCACCGAAAGATCACGCGGTATGGGTCCCGGCCCCCCGCGCGCAATTGCGCGCTAGGCCGGGACGACACCGATGATGTGGCGCGATAATCGGCGACTCAAATATTCGCGGCGAGGTCCACGACTTCGTCGAACAGCACGCCGGTGGTCTTCAGCATGCGCTCGATCTCGTCGGCGGCTTCGGCGACGGTCCGTCCCGACGTATCGATCACGAGCTCGGCCGCCTGCGGCGCCTCGTAGTCGTTGCCGATGCCAGTGAACGAGGCGAGCGTGCCGGCTCTCGCCTTCTTGTAGTGGCCCTTGGGATCGCGTTCCTCGCACACGCCCGCAGGCGTCGCGACATGGATTTCGCGGAACGCGGTGTCGGCGATCCGGCGCGCGGTGGCGCGGTCCTCGCGCGCTGGTGAGACCGCGGCGACGATCGCGATGTGGCCGTTGCGGGCGAGGTGCGTCGCGACTTCCGCAAGGCGGCGGATGTTCTCGCTGCGATCAGTGGCGGTGAAGCCGAGATCGCTGTTGAGCCCGGCGCGCAGCGTGTCACCGTCGAGCAGGATCGGCGAGCCGCCATTGGTGAACAGCCGCCGCTCCAGCGCCTTGGCCAGGGTCGACTTGCCGGAGGCGGGCAGACCCGTGAGCCAGACCACGGCACCGTTGTGGCGGTAGCGCGCGGAGCGCTCGTCAGGGCGCAGCGCCGATTCCACCGGCACGATGTCGACCGGCACGGCGCGCTGGCCGGCATCGACCGACAGCACCAGGCCCCCGCCGGCGATGCGCCCGGACACCTCGATCACGAGACGTCCGGTGCGCGGATTCTCGGTGTAGGGATCGGTGGCAATCGGGCTCGACAGAGAGATGTCGATCTCGCCGACATGGTTGCGGCCGATCGCCTTGTTCTCGTTGCTTTCGAGCTCGCCGGGATCGACCGCCTTCTCGATCGCCACCACGGTGGCGCGGCTTTCCTTCGGCCCGCAGCGGACCAGGAGCTGATCGCCCTTCGCGAGCGGCTTGTCGTGCAGCCAGAAGATGCGCGCGCGCAGACGGCGCGTCTCGCGCGGTGCGGTGCCGGCATGCGCGATGATGTCGCCGCGCTCGATGAACAATTCGCGGTCGAGCGTGATGCCGACCGAGCGGCCGGCGCCTTGCCGGCCCGCGACCGGTGTTACCGGCCAGCTCTCGACCGTCTTGATCTTGGCGATCTTGCCGGCCGGCATGATCACGATCTCGTCGCCCGCAATCAGGCTGCCGGATTCGATCCGGCCCGCCACGATGCGGCGGTCGTCGAACTTGTAGATCGCCTGCACCGGCAGCCGCAGCGCCAGCGTCTCCAGCGGCCGCGCCGGCTCGAGGGCGTCGAGCGCTTCGACCACAGTCGGTCCCTTGTACCAGCCGATCCGATCGGTGCGCGCTGCAACGCCGTCGCCGTCGCGCGCGGAAATCGGGATCACGGCCGTGGGCTTCACGCCGAGACCGTTGAGATGCGCGGAAATCTCGTCGCTGATCTCCTTGAAGCGCTCAGCTGAGAAGTCGACGCGGTCCATCTTGTTAACG
Source organism: Bradyrhizobium sp. DN3 (assembly GCF_041357655.1). Classification (NCBI taxonomy): domain Bacteria; kingdom Pseudomonadati; phylum Pseudomonadota; class Alphaproteobacteria; order Hyphomicrobiales; family Nitrobacteraceae; genus Bradyrhizobium; species Bradyrhizobium sp. DN3. The sequence goes on from NZ_JAULLN010000031.1 coordinate 67,512, forward strand.
ACGACCGCAACCTGCTTCACGCCCAAGAGATGCAGCAGATAGCCGTGACGCCTTGTCTGGTCGCGCACGCCTTCGAGCGCGTCGATGATCAGCACCGCGCCGTCGGCCTGCGAGGCGCCGGTGATCATGTTGCGCAGGAATTCGGCGTGGCCGGGTGCATCGATCAGCACGATGTCGCGCGAATTGGTGCGGAAGCGGATCTGCGTGGTGTCGATGGTGATGCCCTGGTCGCGCTCGGTCTGGAGTGCGTCGAGCAGGAACGACCATTCGAACGGCATGCCTCGCCGTGCGCTGACGGCCTTGAGCATTTCGAGCTTGCCGTCGGGCAGGCTGCCGGTCTCGTGCAGGAGGCGGCCGACCAGCGTCGACTTGCCGTGGTCGACATGGCCGACGATGACGATGCGCACTTGCGGACGCGTGGTGCCGTTCGGAGTGGCCGGCGAAGCCGTGGTGACGATCATGTTCATGCGACGCTCGCGTCCTTGGGAATCAGAGATAGCCGGCGACGCGCAGGCGCTCGAAAGCGTCCTCGGTCTCGTGGTCGAGCGCGCGCCCGGCGCGCTCCGGCACCTTGGTCTGTTCGAGCTCGATCAGGATTTCGTCGATGCTGACGGCGGTCGAAGCGACCGGATTGGTGATGTCCTGATCGCCCAGCGAGCGATAGCGCTTGCCGTCCTTGGCGAGATACAGCGGAATGATCGGGATGTTCTCGCGCTTGGTGTAAGCCCAGATGTCGGCCTCGGTCCAATGCAGGATCGGATGGATGCGCAAATGCGCGCCTTGCGGCGGCGAGGCATTGAAATGATCCCAGAACTCCGGCGGCTGATCACGCACGTCCCAATTGCCTTCCAGTCCGCGCGGCGAGAACACGCGCTCCTTGGCGCGCGTTGCCTCCTCATCGCGGCGAATGCCGGCGATCAGGCCGTCAAAGCCGTACTTGGCGAGCGCCATCTTGAGGCCTTCGGTCTTGCGCGCGGCGGAACGCGCGGCCGGCGGCAGCGTCGGGTCGACGGCATCGATCGGCGGGCAGGGCTCGACGCGCAAGTCGAGGTCCCACTCTTTGCCGTAATGATCGCGGAAGCGATACATTTCCGAAAACTTCTTGCCGGTGTCGACATGAAGGGCCGGGAACGGCATCTTGCCGAAGAAGGCTTTCCGCGCCAGCCAGATCATCACGTTGGAGTCCTTGCCGAGCGACCACAGCAGGGCAATCTTCTTCAGCCGTGCGAAGGCCTCGCGGAAGATGTAGATGCTCTGCGCCTCGAGCTGGTCGAGATGATCCATGCTTGGGGCAAGCTCGGCAGAAAATTCTTGCGCGCGCACGCGCTCAGCCAGTGCCGGATTGCTCAGTCGATCAGCAGCGGAATCGTCCTTGAGAAGATGCATCTCTGCCACTTTGCGTTTGGAGGCGAAAATTCTATAGTTGCAGTGCGGAAGAGAAGAAAAAATTTTCTCTTTGCGCGCTCGAAACGAGACATATATAGAAAATAATTCCAGTCAACCCCGTTTGTGGGGAAGCGGGTATCGCATGCGGTTCTTGCCGGTGTTTCTCGATCTCAAGACCGGTCCGGTGGTCCTCATCGGCGCGGGTGAGCTTTTGCGCGCCAAGCTGCGCGTGCTCGCTGCTGCCGGCGCGCGCATCCGCGTGCATGCGATCGATGGCGATCGTGATCTGAGCTTCAGCTCCGAGGACACCAGGCGTATCGAAATCGTGTCCGGCGATCCGCTCACTGCCGATCTCTCGGGTGTCATCGCTGTCGTCTGCGCCGGCGCTGGTGAAATCGGTGTGGCGATGTCGGTTCGCGCCAAGGCGCTGGGCCTGCCCGTCAACGTGATGGACGATCTCGAACATTCCAGCTTCATCTTCCCGGCGATCGTCGATCGCGGCGACGTCGTGGTCGCGGTCGGCACCGGCGGCACCTCGCCGGTGGTGGCGCGGCGCGTGCGCGAGAAGATCGAGGCGCTGCTGCCGGCCCGCATCGGCGAGCTCGCCGAATTCATCGGCGGCTTCCGCAAATCCATCAACGAGCGCATCGCCGAATTTCCGTTGCGCCGCCGTTTCTGGGAGCGCGTCATTGACGGGCCGATCGGCGCGGCCGTGCTTGCCGATCGCAAGAGCGAAGCGGACGCGGCGCTCAAGGCTATTGCTGATCCCTCCGCCTTCGCGCGCGCCGACAAGCCGGAAGGCTCGGTGGCGCTGGTCGGCGCCGGGCCCGGCGATCCCGATCTCCTCACCATCAAGGCGCTGCGCGCGCTGCAGGATGCCGATATCGTCTTTCACGACGAGCTGGTCTCGCCCGAAATTCTCGACCGCATCCGCCGCGATACCACGCGCGTTGCCGTCGGCCGCCGTGTCGGCAAGCCCGGCATCGGCCAGGATGCCATCAACAAGCGCATGATCGAGGCCGCGCAATCCGGCCAGCGCGTGGTGCGGCTGAAAGGCGGCGATCCCTTCGTATTCGGCCGTGGCGGCGAAGAGATGGAAGCCTTGCGCGCCGCCGGCATCGCCTATTCGATCATTCCCGGCATCACCGCAGGTATCGGCGGTGCCGCCGATTTCGAGGTGCCGCTCACTTACCGTCATGAAGCAACCCGCATCACCTTCCTCACCGCGCACAAGGCGCGCGATGCGGAAGTCGTGGACTGGTCGACGCTGACCGACACCAAGATGACCGTCGTGGTCTACATGGGCACGACCGCAGCGCCCGCCATACGCGCCGGCCTCTTCGCCGCCGGCCGTTCGCCGGAAACCCCGGTCGGCGTGTTCGCCCGCGTCACGCGCCCCGACGCGCAAGGCGCGATCGGTACGCTCCGCGACCTGCCCGAGCTCGTGCGGCGGACCAATGGCGGTCCTGCCATTCTCATCATCGGCGAGGTGGTCCGGCATGCCGGCTCGCTTCGCCGCCAAACTCCCAACCAAATCATCTCTGACCTCCTGGATGCAGCCGAATGACCTCCCCGCTTGAACAGAAGAAGATCAAAATCGCCGGCCCCTCGGTCGTGACCGCCAACCGCACCTGGGACGGCATTGTGGTCTATCGCACCGCCGCCAAGGGTTGGTCCGCGGACCTGTCGGAAGCCGCGATCGTGCGCAACTCCGACGAGGCGAAAGCGTTGCTTGCTGAGTCCGTCGCCGATGACGTCGGCGCGATCGGTCCCTATATCGCGCCGGTGCAGATCGGTGCGGACGGCAAGATCCAGCCCGGCAATCTGCGCGAACAGATCCGCCGCACCGGCGTCACCATCGGACAGCCGGCCCAGGTTTAAGGCGCTTTCTTATGTATGCTTACGACGAAATCGACCGCACGCTCGTCAACGAGCGCGTCTCGGAGTTCCGCGACCAGGTGAAGCGGCGCCTCTCCGGCGAGCTCACCGAGGACGAGTTCAAAATCCTGCGGCTCCAGAATGGCGTCTATCTGCAGCTGCACGCCTACATGTTCCGGGTCGCGATCCCCTACGGCACGCTGGCGACCAACCAGCTGCGGGCGCTCGCTCATGTCGCGCGCAAATACGACCGCGGCTATGGCCATTTCACCACGCGGCAGAACATCCAGTTCAACTGGATCAAGCTCGCCGAGCTGCCGGATGCGCTGGCCGATCTCGCCAAGGTCGGCATCCATGCGATGCAGACCTCCGGCAACAACATGCGCAACGTCACCTCGGACCAGTGGGCCGGCGTCGCGCCCGGTGAGATCGAGGATCCCCGCATCTGGTCGGAGCTGATCCGCCAGCACACCACGCTGCATCCGGAATTCTCGTTCCTGCCGCGCAAGTTCAAGATCGCGATCACCGCGTCCGATCATGACCGCGCCGCGATCAAGATCCACGACATCGGCCTCCGGCTGATCAAGAACGAGAAGGGCGAGACCGGCTTCGAAGTGCTGGTCGGCGGTGGCCTCGGCCGCACGCCGTTCATCGCCAAGACCATCAAGCACTTCGTGCATGGCCGCGACATCCTCAGCTATATCGAAGCGATCCTGCGCGTCTACAATCAGTACGGCCGCCGCGACAACATCTACAAGGCGCGCATCAAGATCCTGGTGCACGAGCTCGGCATCGAAAAATTCTCGCGCGAGGTCGAGGACGAGTGGCAGCACATCCGCAACTCCTCGCTCCAGATCGACGACGAGGTGATCGAGGACATCCGTTCGCGCTTCACCTATCCCGCCTACGAGAAGCTGCCGCACATGCCGGACGAGCTGCGGCAGGCCGCGGCCGATCCGGATTTCGAGGCGTGGCGCAAGAACTCGGTGGCCCCGCACAAGGTGCAGGGCTATTCGATCGTCACGATCTCGCTGAAGCCGACCGGTGGACCTCCGGGTGATGCCACCGCCGAGCAGATGGACGCGCTGGCCGACCTCGCCGACAAATACTCCTTCGGTGAAATCCGCGTCGGACACGAGCAGAACCTGGCGCTGCCGCACGTTGCCAAGCGCGACCTGCCGACGCTCTGGAAGGCGCTGGACAAGCTCGGGCTGGCGACGCCCAACGTCAATCTGATCACCGACATCATCGCCTGCCCGGGTCTCGATTATTGCTCGCTGGCGAATGCGCGCTCGATCCCGATCGCGCAGGAGCTGACGCGGCGGTTCGCCAATCACGAGCTCGCCAACCTGATCGGCCGTCTCCACATCAACATCTCCGGCTGCATCAATGCCTGCGGTCATCACCATGTCGGCCACATCGGCATTCTCGGCGTCGAGAAGAATGGCGAGGAGGTCTACCAGATCACCATCGGCGGCCGCGCCGACGAGAACGCAGCGCTCGGCACACTGATCGGCCCGGGCGTGAAGTTCGACGAGGTCGCCGACGTCGTCGAGGACATCGTGGAAGCTTATCTGGCGCTGCGCGAGCGGCCCGAAGAGCTGTTCATGGACACGGTGAAACGCCTCGGCGTCGAACCCTTCAAGGAGCGCGTCTATGCCACTCGTTAACGGCGGAAAGATCGTCGACGACAGCTTCGTCAAGCTTGCCGTCGATACGCCGCTGCCCGAGAGCGGCGACATCCTGGTGCCGGCCGAACGTTTCCTCGGTGAGGCGGAAGGCCTGCTCAAGCGCGCCGGCAAGGTCGGCGTGATCTGGCCCAACAATCGCGACATCGCCGAGCTCGTGCCTTATCTCGACAAGGTCGCCACGGTCGCGCTGGTGTTCCCGACTTTCCGCGACGGCCGTGCCTACAGCCAGGCCCGGCTGCTGCGCGAGCGCTACAATTACCGCGGTGAATTGCGTGCCACCGGCCAGGTGCTGCGCGACCAGTTCGTGTTCATGCTGCGTGCCGGCTTCGATGCCTTCGAGGTCAAGAAGCAGGCCGACGCGGAAGCCTTCATGCAGACCGCCAAGCGCTATTCGGTGTTCTACCAGCCGACCGGCGACGGCCGCATCACGGCGCTCCACCGGCGCATGCAGTTGCGCCATTCCGAAGGTGTCGGCACGTGAACGCGATCGCGCCTCAGGTTTCGTCCATCTCTGCGCTGCCCCCGGCGGACGAGCTCGATCGGAGCTTACGCGATGCCTCGCCCGCGGAGGTCATCGCCGCGGCGCTGAGGACGGTCGGGCGCGACAAGCTCGCGCTGGTGTCGTCCTTCGGTACGGAATCGGCGACGCTGCTCAAGGTGATGGCGGACGTCGACCCGGCGATCCCGGTGATCTTTCTCGACACCGGCTGGTTGTTCGAGGAGACGCTCGCCTATCGCGACACTTTGATCGCGACGCTGGGCCTGAAGGACGTCCGTTCGATCAAGCCCGCCGAGGAAACGCTATCGCGCGACGATCCCGACCGCGACCTCTGGTTCTCCGATCCCGACGCCTGCTGCCGCATCCGCAAGGTGGAGCCGTTGGCGCGCGCGCTCAAGCCGTTCTCGGCCTGGCTCAACGGCCGCAAGCGTTTCCAGGGCAGCGCACGCGCCGACATTCCGGTCGTCGAGGACGATGGCGCGCGGTTGAAGTTCAACCCCTTCGCCAATGTCTCGCGCGAGGAACTCGAGGCCATCTTCGTCCGCGCCAAATTGCCGCGTCACCCTCTCGTCGCCTCCGGTTTCCTGTCGGTTGGGTGTATGCCTTGCACGAGCAGAACGGCCGAAGGCGAGGATTCTCGCGCCGGTCGCTGGCGCGGCCGGGCCAAGACAGAATGCGGCATTCACACGATGAAGACTTCGTAGCACAGTCAGGCTGCGACATCGCGAACAAGAAAATCCGGTTCCGTTGACTTAAGCGCGTTTCGACCCGAGTTATGCCTGCACGCCTTCGCTGACACCGACGTCAACGAAGTGAATGGAGATGGACATGATGCGCTGTATCGTTCCGCTCGCTGCAGGACTCCTCTGGGCAAGCTCGGCTCTCGCCGCTGACATCAATCTGCTGAACGTGTCGTACGATCCGACGCGCGAGCTCTATGTCGAATTCAACAAGGCGTTCGCGAACGCCTATCAGAAGGAAACCGGCAAGAGCGTCGAGATCAAGCAGTCGCATGGCGGCAGCGGTTCGCAGGCGCGCGCGGTGATCGACGGATTGCAGGCCGATGTGGTGACGCTCGCGCTCGCCTATGATATCGACGCCATCGCCGCCAAGGGCCTCACCACAGCCGATTGGCAGAAGCGGCTGCCGCAGAATTCATCACCCTACACCTCAACCATCGTCTTCCTGGTGCGCAAGGGCAATCCCAAGGCCATCAAGGACTGGGACGATTTGATCAAGCCGGGCGTCGCAGTGATCACGCCGAACCCGAAGACGTCAGGGGGCGCGCGCTGGAATTATCTCGCGGCCTGGGGTTTTGCGCAGAAGAAGTTCGGCTCGGCCGACAAGGCCAAGGAGTTCATCGGAAAGCTTTATCAACAGGTACCGGTGCTCGATACCGGCGCACGCGGCGCCACCGTGACCTTCGTCGAGCGCGGCGTCGGCGACGTGCTGCTCGCCTGGGAGAACGAGGCGTTCCTCGCGCTGAAGGAGTTCGGCGCGAACAAGTTCGAGATCGTGGCGCCCCCGCAATCGATCCTCGCCGAGCCGCCGGTCGCCATCGTCGACAAGGTTGCCGATAAAAAAGGCACCCGCAATGCCGCCGATGCCTATCTCCAATATTGGTACACCAAAGAGGGGCAGGAGATCGCCGCGCGCAATTTCTACCGCCCGCGCGATCCCGAAATCGCCAAGAAGCACGAAAGCGCCTTCGCCAAGGTCGAGCTGTTCACGATCGACGACGTCTTCGGCGGCTGGACCAAGGCGCAGCGGGAACATTTCGCCGACGGCGGCGTCTTTGATCAGATCTACAAGAACTGATCGAGCGCTGTCTTTAGGCGGTTTTTAGCAGGGGGCCTGGTGAGCGCACTCGCAGCACGACGCCGGACATTGCCGGGCTTCGGTCTTACCATGGGACTGACGCTTTCCTGGCTGTCCGTCATCATCCTGATTCCGCTCGCCGGTCTGTTCCTGAGATCGCTCGAGCTGAGCCCGGAACAGTTCTGGAATATCCTTTCCAGTCGCCGCACGCTGAACGCGCTCCGCGTCTCCTTTGGCCTCGCCTTCGCGGCCGCCTGCGTCAATCTGGTAATGGGCAGCATCATCGTCTGGGCGCTGGTGCGCTACCGCTTTCCCGGCCGGCGGCTGTTCGATGCCATCGTCGACGTGCCCTTCGCGCTCCCCACCGCGGTCGCCGGCGTCGCGTTGACCGCGCTGTTCGCCGAGAAGGGCTGGTTAGGGGCGCCACTCGCGGCGCTCGGCATCAAGGTCGCGTTCACGCCGGTCGGCATCTTCGTCGCCATGATCTTCATCGGCATTCCCTTCGTGGTGCGCACGGTGCAGCCGGTGCTCCAGGATCTCGACCCCGAGATCGAGGAGGCCGCGGGCAGCCTGGGCGCCAACCGCTGGCAGACCATCATCCGCGTGATCCTGCCGTCGCTCGCACCGGCGCTGCTCACCGGCCTTGCGCTCGCCTTTGCGCGTGCGGTCGGCGAATACGGCTCGGTGATCTTCATCGCGGGCAATCTGCCCAATGTCTCCGAGATCGCGCCGCTGCTGATCGTGATCCGGCTGTCCGAATTCCGCTACGCCGATGCGACCGCGATCGCGGTGGTCATGCTCGTCGTCTCCTTCGTCATCATCTTCGCCGTCAACCGGCTCCAGCGCTGGGCGCAGAGCCGGATCCCGGAGCGCTGAGGGGGGATGCGATGACGATGCAGATCGCAGAATCCGCTTCGCTGGTCTCGCCCGATGCGCGCGCACGTGCGCATGCGGCCGCGGCGCGCGACAGCCTGCGTACCGAACCCAGGGCGGTGCGCATCACCATCATCGCGCTGGCGATGATCTTCCTCACCGTCTTCGTCGTGCTGCCGCTCGTCGTGGTGTTCGCCCAGGCATTCTCGAGAGGAATCCTCGCCTATTTCGCTGCGCTGGCCGAGCCGGAGGCGCTGGCCGCGATCAGGCTGACGCTGCTGGTTGCCGCGATCTCGGTCGGCCTCAATCTTGTCTTTGGCCTCATCGCGGCCTGGGCCATCGCCAAGTTCGACTTCAGGGGCAAGACCTTCCTGATCACGCTGATCGACCTGCCGTTCTCGGTCAGCCCGGTGATCTCGGGCCTGGTCTTTGTACTGCTGTTCGGCGCGCAGGGCTATTTCGGTACCTGGCTGCGCGAGCACGACATCCAGATCCTGTTCGCGGTGCCCGGCATTGCGCTCGCCACCACCTTCGTGACCTTCCCCTTCGTGGCGCGCGCGCTGATCCCGCTGATGCAGGAGCAGGGCACGCAGGAGGAGGAAGCGGCGATCTCGCTCGGCGCCTCGGGCCTGCAAACCTTCTTCCGCGTCACGCTGCCGAACATCAAATGGGGCGTGCTCTATGGCGTGCTGCTCTGTAACGCGCGCGCGATGGGTGAGTTCGGCGCGGTCTCGGTCGTTTCCGGTCACATCCGCGGCGAGACCAACACCATGCCGCTCCTGGTCGAGATCCTCTACAACGAGTACCAGTTCGTCGCCGCCTTCGCGATCGCCTCGCTGCTGGCGATGCTGGCGCTGATCACGCTGATCGCAAAAACTGTTCTCGAACGTCATCTGGACGAAGGACAAGACGCCCGTGACCATTGAAGTCAGGAATCTCGTCAAGAAGTTCGGCAGCTTCAAAGCCCTCGACGGCGTCGATCTCAAGGTCGACAATGGCGAGCTGGTCGCGCTGCTCGGGCCATCAGGCTCCGGCAAGACCACGCTGCTGCGGATCATCGCCGGCCTCGACTGGCCCGACGCTGGCGACGTCTCCTTCAACGGCGAGGACGCGCTGGCGCAGGGCGGGCGCGAACGGCATGTGGGCTTCGTGTTCCAGCACTACGCGCTATTCCGCCACATGACCGTGTTCGAGAACGTCGCCTTCGGCCTGCGCGTGCAGCCACGCGCTGTCCGGAAAGACGAGGCCACGATCCGTGCGCGGGTGAAGGAGCTGCTCGATCTCGTGCAGCTCGACTGGCTCGCCGACCGCTATCCGAGCCAGCTTTCCGGCGGTCAGCGCCAGCGCATCGCGCTCGCCCGCGCCCTCGCGATCGAGCCGCGCATCCTCTTGCTCGATGAGCCCTTCGGTGCGCTCGATGCCAAGGTGCGCAAAGAGCTGCGCCGATGGCTGCGCTCGCTGCACCACGAGATCAACGTCACCTCGATCTTCGTCACCCACGACCAAGAGGAGGCGCTTGAGGTCGCCAATCGCGTCGTGGTGATGGACAAGGGCCGGATCGAGCAGATCGGCTCGCCCGACGACGTCTATGAAAGCCCGGCGACCGCCTTCGTCCACGGCTTCATCGGCGAATGCATCGAGCTCCCGGTCGAAGTGGGCGGCGGCGTGATCAGGCTTGGCGACCGGCCGCTGCGGCTTGCTGCGGATGGGCTTGCGCCTGGCGCGTCAAAACTGTTCGTGCGGCGACATGACATGCTGGTCGGCCCGCCCGGCTCCGGCGCCTTCGAGGGCGCGGTTCAGCATGTCCGCAATTTCGGCCCCGTGCAGCGCGCCGAGGTCGCGCTGTCAGGCGGCGAGACCGTCGAGATCGACGCGCCCCGCGACAGGGAACTGCGCGCCGGCGACACGATCGGGCTCGAACCCCGCCGCTACCGGATATTTGCGGGCTAGATCCCCGTCATTCCGGGATGGTCCGAAGGACCAGACTCGGAATCTCGAGATTCTCAGGTGCGCAACTGCGCACCAGAGTTCAGCGCTGCGCGCTGCCCCGGAATGACACCGCGCAGATTTTCCTCAAAATTCACCTTTCAGCCACGGTTGGTATGCAACAACGGCCCCTCATTTGGGGGCCTGATTCATGCGCGCTGCGGCCGCAATATCAATCACTTTGCTTCTGGCCGGCTGCGCCGGCAACGAAGCGCCGGTCCAGCAGCCGTCCATGTACACCGACATGGCAGTCCCGGGCGCCAAGCTCGATGCGCAGGCAGCCGCCGTGATGATCTCGCAATACCGCCAGAACAACGGGCTCGGTACCGTCATGATCGATCCCGGTTTGATGCTGCTCGCCGAATCCCAGTCCCAGGCCATGGCGGCCGCCAACAAGATGGACCATGACGTTCGCGCGCCGCTCGCCAAGCGGCTCGCCGGCGGTGGCTATCCCGCGACCGTCGCGGTCGAGAACGTCTCGGCCGGCTATCACACGCTGGCGGAAGCGTTTTCCGGCTGGCGCGACTCGCCGCCCCACCGCGCCAACATGCTCAAGGGCGGTGTCACAAAATTGGGCATCGCGGCGGGCTATGCTCCCGGCACCAAATACAAGGTGTTCTGGACCATGATCCTGGCTTCGACGGACCCGCGATAAGCCAGACTTGATCCCGGGATGCATTGACGCCGCGGCGGACTGTCGCCACGGTGGCTCGCCTTTTGCTATTGTTCCCTCATGACAGATCATAGTCCGGACTCCGCCAGCATCCCCGCGAATGCGCAACGCGTCCTGGTCCTCCAGGGCGGCGGTGCGCTCGGCTCGTACCAAGCCGGCGCCTTCCAGGCGCTGTGCGGCCACGGCTTCGAGCCGGAATGGGTCGCCGGCATCTCCATCGGCGCGATTAACGCCGCCATCATCGCCGGCAACGAGGGCCGCACCCGCGTCGAGCGGCTGAAGGAATTCTGGGAGATGGTGTCGGCGCCGGTGCCGTGGAAGCCGATCGGCAAGAGCGATCACAGCCGCGAGCTGTTCAACTCGACGAGCGCGGCGCTGATCGCGACCTTCGGCGTGCCCGGCTTCTTCGTCCCGCGCGTTCCGCCGGCGCCGCTGTGGCCACCGGGTCATCCCGAAGCGGAGAGCTATTACGACACCGCGCCGCTGAAGAAGACGCTGGAGCGTCTGGTCGATTTCGACCGCATCAACGATGTGAAGACGCGTCTGTCGATCGGTGCGGTCGGCGTCACCTCCGGCAACTTCAAATATTTCGACAATTACGAGTTCAAGAAGCTCGGCAAGAGAATCGGCCCCGAGCACATCATGGCGTCCGGCGCGCTGCCGCCGGGGTTTCCGTCCGTGATCATCGATGGCGAGCACTATTGGGACGGCGGTATCGCCTCCAACACGCCGCTCGATTACGTGCTCGACGCCGAGCTCGCCCGCGACATGCTGATCTTCCAGGTCGATTTGTTTTCCGCGCGCGGCGATTTGCCGACCTCGCTGCTCGAGGCCGCCGAGCGCGAGAAGGACATCCGCTACTCCAGCCGCACGCGGATGAACACCGACAAGAACAAGCAGCTGCACAACGCCCGCCGGGCGGTGCGCGACCTCATCAGCAAGTTGCCGGATTATCTCAAGAACGATCCCTCCGTCGAATTCCTCGCGAAAGCGGCGCGCGAAAGCACCGTCACAGTGGTGCACCTGATCTACCGCAGCAAGAACTACGAATCCTCGTCCAAGGACTACGACTTCTCGCATGTCGCCATGGTCGAGCATTGGGAAGCCGGGGTGCGCGACGTGCATCTGTCGATGCGCCACAAGGACTGGCTCGAGAGGCCGCAGTCCGGCGAGACCATGGTGACCTACGATCTCACGGGGGACGTCACCGCACCCCCGGCAAAAAGGAGCGAATGAAATGGGTAGTCTGTCAGGCAAGAACGCCGTCGTGACCGGATCGACCAGCGGCATCGGGCTCGCTTACGCACGCGCCTTCGCCGCCGCCGGCGCCAACGTGGTCATCAACGGCTTCGGCTCGCCCGAGGACATCGAGAAGGAGCGCGCCAAGATCGAGTCCGATTTCAAGGTCAAGGCGATCTACTCGCCCGCCGACATGACCAAGCCCGCCGAGGTCGCCGGGATGATCGCGCTCGGCGAGAAGACGTTCGGCTCGGTCGACATCCTCGTCAACAATGCCGGCATCCAGTTCGTCTCGCCGATCGAGGAGTTTCCGCTCGAAAAGTGGGACCAGATCATCGCCATCAACCTGTCCTCCGCCTTCCATGCCATCCGTGCCGCCGTGCCCGGCATGAAGAAGAAGGGCTGGGGCCGCATCATCAACACAGCGTCGGCGCACTCGCTCGTCGCCTCGCCCTTCAAGTCGGCCTATGTCTCGGCCAAGCACGGCATCGCCGGTCTCACCAAGACCGTGGCGCTGGAAGTTGCGACCCACAAGATCACCTGCAACTGCATCAGCCCAGGCTATGTCTGGACGCCTCTGGTCGAGAAGCAGATCCCCGACACGATGAAGGCGCGCAATCTGACGCGCGAGCAGGTCATCAATGACGTGCTGCTCGATGCGCAGCCGACCAAGGAGTTCGTCACCTCCGAGCAGGTCGCCGCGCTCGCCCTGTTCCTGTGCAGCGACGATGCCGCGCAGATCACCGGTACCAATCTCTCGATCGATGGCGGCTGGACCGCGGAGTAAGCGCTCGATGCCGTAGGGTGGGCAAAGGCGCGTCAGCGCCGTGCCCACCATTTTTCCACGCTTGAAAGAAGTGGTGGGCACGCTTTCGCTTTGCCCACCCTACGAAAGTGAGAACGGAGCGGCAGCCTCTCGCTCAATGCGTCCAGGCCAGCGCCGTCACGAAGGCCGTCGACAAATTCAGCTCCGCAAACATGATCTTGCCGGCGACCACGAACAGCACGCTGGCAAGCGTCAGGCGCAGCACCGTTTCAGGGACGCGCGTCGCGCTGAAACTGCCGACGATGATGCCGGGCAGCGAGCCCAGCAGCAGCACGCCCATCAGCGCCCAGTCGACGTCACCGAGCCCCCAGTGTCCGATGCCGGCAACCAGCGTCAGCGGCACGGCATGGGCGATGTCGGAGCCGACGATGGTCGCCATCGGCAGGCGCGGGTAGAGCAGCAGCAATACGGTGACGCCGACCGCACCGGCGCCGACCGACGAGATCGAGACCAGCACGCCGAGCACGATTCCGGTGATCACTGTCGCGATTGCAGTGGTGCGCTCGTCGATCCGCTCGAGGCGTTTCCGGTAGCGATCCATGATCGACTGGCGGAAGATCAGCGACGTCGCAGTCAGGATCAGCGCAAAGCACAGCACCAGATTGACCAGGCTGCGCTCGGTATCGCTCTTGAGGTCGAGCTTCCACAGCACCAGCAGCGTCACCGCGCTCGCCGGAATGCTGCCGCAGGCGAGCCGCAGCACCGCCGGCCAGTGCACGCTGCGCGACCAGCCATGGACCACGCTGCCGCCGGTCTTGGTGGCGGCGGCATAGAGCAGGTCGGTCCCGACCGCCGTGGAGGGATGAACGCCGAACAGCAGGATCAGGAGCGGCGTCATCAACGAGCCGCCGCCTACGCCGGTCATCCCGACCAGCAGGCCGACGCCGAAGCCAGAGGCGACGTAGAGTGGATCAAACATGTCCGGGGAATCTTAGGTTGGTCTCGTCGGTTGGGCAATACGACGTAGAATGAACTTTCTCCGGCATGCAACTGTTTGGATCAAATAAGAAAAATCATGCTGCAGGTGGGAGATGCATAGCCATTTTGCCCTGTTCACCGGCGTCTTGCGAAACCGCCGTTCCCCAACGGGCAGATAGCCGCATGGCCTATTTTCCAAACGCCAGCACGTGCAGGCCGAGACGCTGCCGCACGATCCAGAACAAGAGCACCGTCTCGAAAGTGAGCGAGATCGAGGTCGCGGCGGCGGCGCCGTGGCCACCGTAGCGCGGTACCAGCGCGATGCAGAGCACGACGTTCATCACGAAGGCCAGCGCATAAGCGAGCGCGCAGATTCTTTGCTGGCCGAGCATGTTGAGCAGCCGCTCGACCGGCCCGATCGCGGAGCGCACCACCAGCCCGATCGCGGCAACGAACATGATGTCGTAGCCGACCACAAATTGCGGCCCGAACAGCCAGAGCAGCGGCTTGCCGAGCGCAAGCAGCACGATGGTCGCCGCCAGCGACGGCCAGAACGTCCAGCTGATGGCGTGCGCCACATAGGCCGACAGCCGCGCCTTGTCGCCGCTTGCGTTGTATTCGGCGAAGCGATGCGCGGTCGTCGCCGACATCGCGTAGTGGATGAAGGAGACCAGCGCCAGCGTCTTGACCACGGCAAAATAGACGCCGACCTCGTCGGAGGGGCGGAACTGCTGCAGCACCAGCACGTCGGTGTAGGACAGCAGCAGGTAAAAGCTCTCGACCAGCAGGATCGGCAGCGAGATGGCGAGCCAGCCGCCGATGTCGTAGGCCTTGGGGCCCGGCTCGATGTGATCGGCGAGCGTGCGGTTCAGCACCACCATCTGCCCGGCCATCGCGATCCACACCGCACCTAGGCTCGCGACCATCGCGGCGATCGCGCCGAGATGATAGCCGAGCAGGAAGGCAGAGGCCGTGATGCCGATGATCAGCGCCTGGCGAATGATGAATTGTGGCATCAGCCCGAGCTGCATCCAGTCGTGCGAGCGGGCGATGCCATCCTGGGTGTTGGCGACGACGAAGGCCGGCAGCGTCATGCAGCCGATATAGAGCGGCAGCACCTCGGCCGGATCGATCCAGGGTGAGAGCAGCCTGACGATGCCGGCGAGGCCGAGCGACACCAGCGCGGAGACGGCGAAGGTTAGCCAGCGGCTGCCGGAGAGAAAGCCGCGCAGCAACGCATGCTCGCCGCGGGCGCGGTACTCCGGAATGATCTTTTGCGCGGAAGCGGAGATGCCGAAATCCATCATGCTGCCGAGCAGCAGCACCCAGGTCCAGACATAGACATAGACGCCGTAATCGGACGTGCCCATCCAGCGCGCGAGCAGCACCTGCGAGACATAGGCGAGGCCTGCGCTGACGACGCGGATGATGAAGATGGTGCCGGCCAGCCGCCGCGTCAGCGAGGCCTCGCTCGAGCCGCCCGTCAGCCTGCCGCGCAGCCGCGCGATCAACCCGGCCGGTCCGGTCGTTGCGGGTTGTGCATCCATCACGGCCAATTCGAGATCCCCAGGGGGTTCCGCATGCTGCGGCATGCCCGGGAATTAGCAACCATTCGTTAAGATTCGGTTGGGTGGGGCGCGCCCTAACCCTCCGGTGTCGTCCCGGCCTAGTGCGCCATTGCGCACGAGGCCGGGACGCCGCTACAACAAAATAG
>NZ_JAULLN010000032.1:0-79690 GCF_041357655.1 Bradyrhizobium sp. DN3
GCCGGTTCTCACCTGTTCGTTTTGATGAAGGCGAGAGCGCCCCTCTGAAACTTCGTGCACGTCGGCTCAGGGTCAACATGCGAAGAACTTAGGGTGAGCAAATCTAGTCCGCTATGCGCCGACAAGCAGACCCTCCACCAGAGAGGCCGCCACTTGGCTGATGGGCTAATTGCTGCCGCTCCAAACGTGCATTCGCGCGAGGCGCCAGCCGCCTCGACAAATGCCGGCTCAGCAAGAACGGGACGTTTGCGAGCTTAGTTTTGTGAACGCGTAAAGGGGACAAAGCGCACGAGGGCGACGGCGCGCGTCGTCGTCTTGTCGGGGGCGATTTTTTCGACGACCGTGAGCTGCTGAGTGGTGTAACCGGGTCCCACCGGCATAACGAGCCGGCCACCTACTTTAAGCTGTTCAATCAGGGGCGGCGGTGGCTGCCCGAGCGCGGCAGTCACGACGATGGCGTCAAAAGGACCGCATTCGGGCCAGCCATCGTATCCGTCGCCAAGCTTGACGCTCACGTTGTCATACGCGAGGTCTCTTAATGTTTTCGCGGCGGTCTCGGCCAATTGCGGGATGATCTCGATGGTGCAGACCTTTCGCGCCAGGTGCGCAAGGACGGCGGCCTGATAGCCCGAACCCGTCCCCACTTCCAGCACAACGTGATCCGGCGCGACCTCGACCAATTGGGTCATCAAGGCCACGATGTACGGCTGCGATATGGTCTGCCCGAGACCGATCGGCATCGGTCTGTCCGCGTATGCGATGGAGCAAGATTGCTCGGGGATGAATAGATGGCGTTTCGTTTGCTCCATGGCCTCAAGGACACTCTCCGACAGGCCTTGCTGTCCCAAGGCACTGGCGGCGGATCGGGCGTATGCCCGGATGGTTTCGACCATGGCGACGCGCTCGCGGACGCATTGCGCGTCCTTTGGGGCGTCCTGAGCGGTCGCTTCCCGGGCCACGACAACCATGGCAAACACGAGCAGCAGCAAGGCCTTCATCGTGCGCTCTCCGAGAAGTAATGGGCTCACGTCGAGCGCTCGAGCGCAATGAGCCGATTCGACGCATCACCTCAGCAAAACACGGCGTCCGGCGAACGACCGCACTGCGTCATGGGGCCTCCAGCGGTCACGATCCATCACCGCATCTGGAAGGGCACGCATTGCCGACCAAAATGCTCTCAAGCGGGATTCCTCACCTAACGTCCGTCTTGGGTCAAACGGCGAAATGGCCGCAGTGCCTGCAGCAGTCCGCTCCACACCTGGAAGCGGAGCTCTCATTTGGAAGCGCGGCCTGGACTTACATCCTCATTTCGACAGCGTCGCGGCCGCCCCTTCCGCATTCTCCCGCACATGGATCACGGCGATGTCATCCGCATAGATCCGCTTCCAGCCCTTGAGCTGGTCGAGGATCTGCGGGCCCGGCGCATCGGCGACCAACAGCGTCGCGTCGATCTTGTATTCATCGAGCAGGCGCGGCAGCAGCTCGGGCTTCTTGCCCTCCGTCGCCTTGAAGAAGTCCATGACGAATTTCTCGCCATAGAGCTCGGCGCGGCCGTCGACGAAGACGGGGATGTCGCGCGAGATCAGATAGCCGCCGAACTGATAGGCGTTGAAGATGCGTTGCACCTTGCGCTGCTCGAGCAGGTCGACCGCTGCAACCGGCGTCTGTGTCATCGTGAAGCCGAAGCGGTGATGCCCCATATAGAGCGAGGTCGAGGTCCAGCTCGCGCCGACAATCATCAGTGCGCCGAGCGCGGTGACGTAGCGGGCCGGCCCGTGGTCGGCGCCAGTGGCGTCAGCCGGCGGCCGCGAAAACATCTCGCCGAGCGGCTTTGCCAGCACCAGCGGCACCAGAAAGGCAAAGGCCTCGATGCTCCTGACATGGGTCAGCGCGCTCCAGGTCAGGAACAGGATCAGGAAGATCCTGGGCGCCGAGAGCACGAGGCCGCGGTAGTAACCGAGCGCGATCAGGCCGAGCAGCGCGCCCTCGAATGATGTGAACGTGGCGAAGTTCGCCGGCATCCATTCGAAGATCAGCGACAGCAGCTCGCCGAGGCTGAGGATGTTGGTCGCGCCCATCAGCGTTCGCCAGCCGTAAGGCGTGCAGCAGCTCGCGATCAATGCGCCGACGCCAAACAGCACCCAGCGTAGGAACAGTTGGAGCCGTCGTCCCTTCTCGGCATGCTCGACCGCCTCGAGCGAGATCGGACCGATCAGCGCAAGGCCCAGCACGAAGCCGCCGTGCAAATTCGCCCAGAGCGCCATCAGCGGCAGCCAGGCCCAGGACGGCGCGCTCCTGCGGTCGGCCGCCGCCATCAAGAGGCCGAGCCACGCCACCATGACGGGCAGCGCCAGGATATGCGGCCGCGCCAGCACGTGATGCAGCGCCAACAGCAGCGCCAGCAGCGCGAACAGCACCGCGCGCGGTGCCTCGATCTGCGCATCTAGCAGATGGACGAAGATCGCGGTCGAGAGCGCGATCCCGATCGCGGTGAGGATCACTGGCCCGGCCCAGCCCCATTGCGTGTAGGAGAACGCAAACATCACCTGCGACAGCCACGACGTCGAAATCCAGGGCGCACCGGTCCGCGTGAAGGAATAGAAGTCCGTGTACGGCATTGCGCCGTGGTCGAGGA
The DNA here is from genome assembly GCF_041357655.1 of Bradyrhizobium sp. DN3. Lineage (NCBI taxonomy): Bacteria > Pseudomonadati > Pseudomonadota > Alphaproteobacteria > Hyphomicrobiales > Nitrobacteraceae > Bradyrhizobium > Bradyrhizobium sp. DN3. Next base: position 2,636 of record NZ_JAULLN010000032.1, read on the forward strand.
TCCATTGCCCGATCTTGATCTGCCAGAACGAGTCGGAGTCCTGAAGCAGCGTGTCGCTGACAAAGAGGAAGAACAGATAGGTGCCTGCACCGACGCACAACGGCACCAGGGCGCGCGCGCGGCTCTGCACCGCAATGCTGTTGGCAAAGGAAAGGGACATGCCGCCTCGTGGTCCTGTGTCGGTCCAAGCATGATCCGGAAAAGTGTGTCGCGGTTTTCCGGGAAGGTCATGCTCAAACAATAACCTGAAGCGCGATAAACGATTCATCTCATCGCGCTTCAGGCCGAGCGGGCGGCATTGGACCATGCGTGGTCATAACTTCGGGTAAACCGGCGGCGCCGGGCCGATTTCATGTCCCGACAATTTAACCGATTGTTTTCAATTTCGATTTACCATCGACGAATACACGCAAACCGCTCCGTGTTTCCGCAGTCGAATTAACTGCGGCGAAATTCTTTGCCTCTAGGTTCGGTTTCATGGTCGGGCGGCGCTGGGAAGCCGAAAAGACCAGACCAGTTTGTAGCCCCGTTTAATCTTTGGAGCAGTCTATGAAGAACCTCGTTTCGCGTTTCGTGAAAGACGAATCCGGCGCCACCGCCATCGAATACGGCCTGATTGCCGCCGGCATCGCGCTCGCGATCATCACCGTCGTCAACAACCTCGGCAGCTCGCTGAACACCAAGTTCGGCTCGATCTCGAGCAGCCTGAAGTAAGACTGGACGACTTAGGAATTTCGAGAGCCCCGTCCTGGACGGGGCTCTTTTCTTTTGGGCGTCGCTTCTCGCGGCGTTACAGCGGGGGGCTTCAGGCGGAATCGCTTGAGTCGCCGCAAGCTCCTATGACCTCTCCCGCTTGCGGGAGAGGTCGGCGCGAAGCGCCGGGTGAGGGCTCTCTCCTCTTGGGTCTTGGGCTATTGATTGCGGGGACACCCCATCCCCAGCGCACCTGTTGTGCGGCAGGCCATCAAGCCTGATCTCATCGCGCTGTCGCCTTCGCGGCGTGGCTGGCGCTCCAGCCCGTTCGCTGTGACGCTCCACGCATTTGCATCTTGTCATCCACCCTGAATAGTTGTTCAGTCTTTGCGGGGCGATTTGTATCTTTGCAGTGACGAAGCGTTCGGCCGCAGGGCGTGTGGCTGGCGTGTGGGACAGGAAGCGCGCCATGGTTTATCGGCGGACGCATCAAGTGGTGAAGCGCCTTGCGGCCCGGCGCAGTGCGATATTGGCCGCGGCGCGGGAGGCTGCGGCGGAGGGCGGGATGGCGGCGGTGCAGATTGCGCCGGTCGCGGTCCGCGCCAATGTCGCGGCCGGCACGGTCTACCGCTACTTCCCCTCCAAGGCCGAGCTGATCTCCGAATTGATCGCCGAGGTCTCCCGCGACGAGCTCGCGGCGATCCGGCGGGCGGCCGACGCCGCGCCGGGGCCGTCCTCGGCGCTGGCGGCTGCCGTCACCACCGTGGCGGTCCATACGCTGTCGCAGCGCAGGCTGGCCTGGGGCATCCTGGCCGAGCCCGTCGATGTCGATGTCAGCGCCTCGCGTCTTGCCAGCCGGCGCGAGATCGCGGGCGAGATCGCCTCGCGGATCGACGCCGCCGTGCGCGCCGGCCATCTGCCGGCGCAGGATACCGCGCTCGCCGCCACCGCGCTGCTTGGCGCGCTGCATGAGGCCCTGGTCGGGCCGCTCGCGCCTGACAATCTCGAAGATCCCGTCAAGATGCGCGATGCGGTGCAGACCGTGACGCTGCTGGCGCTGCGCGCCGTCGGCGTCATGGACGCGCGCGCCAGGGGTCTGGTGGTGCAGCAGACGCTGTTACCGACCGCGAAGGCGCTGGTGGGCGCGTAGAAGTCGCCGTGCGGCCCGGGGCGAGGCCTGATTGCGCTCAGGCCATTGGTCGCACAGGGTTTTTCGAAAAACCGCAGCTCGGGCGCCGAATGCGCCGTCTACTGTGCATGGGGTTGTTTTCGCATTTTTTGTCGGAGCGACCGGAAATCAGATATGTGCGTCCCCCTCGGGGCCGACCGAGGCGATGCGCACCATGTTGGTGGTGCCGGGGATGCCGAGTGGCACGCCGGCGACGATGATGACGCGCTGGCCGGCGCGGACGAAGCCGTCCCGGAACGCGATCTGGCCGGCGCGGCCGACCATGTCGTCCTGGTCGCGCGCATCCTCGGCTACAACGCAATGCACGCCCCAGACCACGGCGAGGCGGCGGCCGGCCGAGATGTTCGGCGTGATCGCCACGATCGGCGGCTTCGGCCGCTCACGCGCGACGCGCACGGCGGTCGAGCCCGAACTGGTCCAGCAGATCAAAGCGGGCAGGTCGAGCGTCTCGGCGATCTGGCGCGCGGCGTCGGCGATGGCATCGCCCGCGGTGGATTCCGGCGCGGGGCGCTGCGCCATGATCACCGAGCGATAGGTCGGGTCGCGCTCGACCTCCTCGCCGATGCGGTTCATGGTCGAGACCGCCTCGACCGGGAATTTGCCGGCCGCCGATTCCGCCGACAGCATGATGGCGTCGGCGCCCTCATAGACGGCGGTGGCGACGTCGGAGACTTCGGCGCGGGTCGGCACCGGCGACTGGATCATCGATTCCAGCATCTGGGTCGCGATCACCACCGGCTTACCGGCGCGGCGCGCCATCCGCGTCATCTGTTTCTGCAGGCTCGGCACCCGCTCCAGCGGCAGCTCGACGCCGAGATCACCGCGCGCCACCATCAGGGCATCGGAGGCCTCGATGATGTCGGCGAGGCGGTCGATCGCCTGCGGCTTCTCGATCTTGGCCATCACGGCGGCGCGGCCGCGGATCATCTTCTTGGCTTCGAGCACGTCGTCGGCGCGCTGCACGAAGGACAGCGCGATCCAGTCGACGCCGGTAACCAGCGCAGCCTCGAGGTCGGCGCGGTCCTTCGGCGTCATGGCCGAGACCGGCAGGTCGGTGTCGGGCAGGCTGACGCCCTTGCGGTCGCTCATCTTGCCGCCGACCACGACACGCGTCACCGCGTGCTCCTTCGAGGTCTCCTCCGCGATCAGCCGCACCTTGCCGTCGTCGAGCAGCAGCGCATGTCCCGGCCGCAGCGCGGCCAGGATCTCCGGATGAGGCAGGTGGACGCGCGTGGCATCGCCCGGCGCCTTGTCGGAATCGAGCGTGAAGGTCTGGCCGTTCTGGAGCTGGACCGCGCCGTCAGTGAAGGCGCCGAGCCTGAGCTTCGGGCCCTGGAGGTCGACCAGAATGCCGATCGGCCGGCCATAGCTGCTTTCGACGTTGCGGATCGTCGCCACCAGCTCCCGCATCTTGTCGTGCGGGGTGTGGCTCATGTTGATGCGGAACAGGTCGGCGCCGGCCTCGAACAGGCGGCGGATCATCGCGAGGTCTGAAGAGGCGGGTCCCAGGGTCGCGAGAATCTTGATACGGCGAAGGCGCCTCATGGCTTACTTCCAGACGGGGGCGGGGCAGCGCCTGGCGGGAGGCCAGGCGCGGGGGGCGTACCACCGGGCGGGCTATTGGGCAAACCCGGCACCCCGCCCGGACCGACCGGGCCGGGCAGGCCGGGCACGCGCTGCTGCGCCGGCTGTTCGTTGGCGTCGGTGAGCTGGACCGTCCAGGCCCGCTGCTCGCCGGTATCGACCTCGAAATAGCCGGTCCGGTCGTAGCCGCGCGCCAGGCAATCCTCGGTGCCGCGGATGGTGAACTCCTTGTCGCGCGAGCACATGAAGGCCTGACCCGACCATTCACCGCCACGGTCGTAGTCGATGGCGTAGATGTAATAGTAACGGGCGACCAACGTTCCCCGCAGCAGGGTCTCGCAGGAGCGGGACGAGATGTTCCACCAGCCCTCGGTGGTCCAGCCCTCGGCGTCCTTGTAGCCCAGCGCGATCCCGACCCGGCTCGACGTGTTGTTGCATAGGCGGAAATCGGCAGACGCCGGGCTGGTCCAGAGGCACAGCAGCGCGACCGCCAGCACCGGGACCAACCGGGCGAGCATGCGAAGGAGGGAGCGGGGAGATTCGGCGATCATAGTCGCGAAAAGCTATATCAGATCATTGACGATTTGGCGTAGGGGCCGGGAACTGACCCAAGGCCGGGGTTTCGGCCCGTTTGCGCCGTGATATGGCAAAATCTGTGACAGGACCCACCTGATCCCGTAAGGGTGACGGCCATCGGGGCAGGTCTTAAGGAATCCAGTTATGGCAATCGACGACAAAACCAGAACGGAGCTCGAGGCGGCCGCTTTCCGGCGCCTGGTCGATCATTTGAGGACGCGGACGGACGTCCAGAACATCGACCTGATGAATCTGGCCGGCTTCTGCCGCAACTGCCTGTCCAATTGGCTCAAGGATGCCGCCGACGCCCAAGGTGTCGCCTTAAGCAAGGACGAGAGCCGTGAGGCCGTCTACGGCATGCCCTACGAGACCTGGAAATCGAAATACCAGGGCACGGCCACGCCCGAGCAGATCGAGGCGATGAAGAAGGTCCATCCCCACGGGCACTGAACGGCAGCCTGCGGCCTGCTGAGTCGCGCCACACAACAGCTTTCTTCGCCTCGCTGCAGGAAGGTGTGGGCGCGCTGTGGACGAGCGCGATGCTGCCTTGAACGCGGAGGGCGCCAACCCTAAGGGTCTACCCAGCACGCGCGGTGAGGATGCCGGCGTCACCTCGTTTTGCCAGTTCCATTGGGAGTACCAAGATGGCCACCTCCGCCGCCGTCCGCGACGACGAGCCCGCGACGAAATTTGCCAAGGACCAGCTCAAATCCATCATCGAGCGCATCGAGCGGCTGGAGGAAGAGAAGAAGGCGATCTCCGACGACATCCGCGACGTCTACGCCGAGAGCAAGGGCAACGGCTACGACGTTAAGGCGCTGCGCACCATCGTGCGCCTGCGCAAGCAGGACCCCAACGAGCGCGCCGAGGCCGAGACCATTCTCGAGACCTACATGCAGGCGCTGGGGATGCTCTGAGGCGTTTCGCCCGGTAGGCGTTGCAGCGCACCAAGCTTGGGCGAAGTCCCGTCATCTGCTAGAGTGCTCGGTGAAGGGACCGAGCGATGGATGTGCCGGGACCAGAGCGCAGGCTTGCCGCGGTCCTCGCCGCCGACATGGTCGGCTTTAGCCGGCTGATGGAAGTCGACGAGGCGGGCACCCTTGCGCGCCTCAAGACCCACCGGGTCGAGCTCATTGATCCGGCCATTGCCAAAAATCGCGGCATCATCATCAAGACGACGGGCGACGGCATGCTCGCCGAATTCCACAGCGTCGTCGATGCCGTGCTGTGTGCCGCCGAGGTTCAGCGCCGCATGGCGCGGCGCAATGCCGATGTCCCGCCGCCGCGATGGATACAATTCCGCATTGGCATCAATCTCGGCGATGTCATCGTCGATCAAGACGACATTTTCGGTGACGGGGTCAACGTCGCGGCGCGACTGGAAACGCTAGCCGAGCCTGGAGGGATCTGCGTTTCAGGCGCGGTGCGCGATCAGGTTGGCGACCGGCTCGACGGAGTTCAATTCGACGATCTCGGCGAGCAGAGCGTCAAGAACATCACTCGCCCGATCCGCGTCTTCCGCATTCGGCTGGCGGAGGGGCCTGCAAGTCTGCCCGACGCGACCAAGGCTGTTACGTCACCGGTTGTCTCAAAGAAGCCGTCGATCGCCGTGCTGCCGTTCGCCAACATGAGCGGCGATCCGGAACAGGAGTTCTTCGCCGACGGTCTCACGGAAGACATCATCACCGAGCTCTCGCGCTTCCACGACTTGCTCGTCATCTCGCGGAACTCAACCTTCGTCTACAAGGGCAAGGCGGTAAAGGTCCAGGACATCGGCCGCGAGTTCGGCGTCGACTATGTCATCGAGGGCAGCGTGCGGAAGGCCGGGGGGCGCGTCCGCGTCACCGTGCAGCTGATCGATGCGGAAACCGACCGCCATATCTGGGCCGAACGTTACGATCGCGAGCTCGAGGATATTTTCGCCATCCAGGACGAGATGACCCGCGCAATCGTCGCGACGTTGCCTGGTCGCGTGGAAGCGGCAGCGCATGACCGCACCAAGCGGAAGCCGACCGAGAACATGCGCGCTTACGAATGCGTGCTGGCTGCAAAGCTCCTGCATCACCGTTCAACACGCGAGGACAACGCGCAGGCGCAGACCCTGCTCAACCGGGCGCTGGCAATGGATCCGAATTACGCCCACGCTCACGCCTGGAAGGCGTGTGTGCTCGGCCAGTGCTGGATCTATGGCTGGTGCGCTGACCGCGACGCGACCTTCGAGCAGGTGGCTTCTGAACTCGAGATCGCATTGGCGCTCGACGACAACGATGCGGACGTGCACCGGATCCTCGCCGCGCTCAATCTGACGCGCCACGACTATGAAAAGGCCACCTATCATCAGGAGCGTGCGCTGGCCCTCAACCCGAACTACGATCTGATCGTCGTGCAGCAGGGAGAGCTCCTGACCTGGCTGGGCTTGCCTGAGGAGGGCATCGACTGGATCAGGAAAGCGATGCGCCTCAACCCTCATCATCCCGAGCGATTTTGGAGCCATCTCGGTCGGGCGTATTATTGTGCGGAGAAATACGCCGAGGCCGCCGAGGCGTTTTCAAGGATCACGCGGCCCGACTATACCCATCACGCATTCCTTGCAGCGATATTCGCGCAGATGAACAATGCCGTCGCGGCTGGCGCTCACGCCGCGGAGGTCCTGAAGCGCGAACCCAGGTTCTCGGTGGCAGCCTATCTTGCAACCCTGCACTACAAGCGCGAGATCGATCGCGAGCGTCACGAATCCGGCCTCGTCAGGGCTGGCCTGCCGGCATGATCGATGCGCGGGAGGAAGAATGGGGCAGGGGAGAGCTTGCCGGGCCGCGGCTCTCAGCGCAGCGCGGCGGTACGCATGACGAAGGACGTCGTCTGGAGCTTTGCGGTCGCGCTGCCCGAGAAGCTGTCGCAGGACAGGCCCTGCATCGGGTCCTCGACAAAACCCATCGCGATCACGGCCTGCGGCTTGACGAAAAAGCGGCGCAGCGCCGCCGTATCGAGCTCGCCCATCAGCGTCACCGACATCGCACGGCTGGCGCTCGGTGAGAGCATCACGATCTTGAGCCAGACACTGTCGCCCTTGGCCGCGGAGAGCCGGGTCGCGGTGGCGACCCTGCCATCGATGCTCTTGCCGACCACCGTGTTGATCTCCGTCGCCTGAGCGAGGCTGCGCGTCGCGGAAGCAGGACGTGCTGAGCGCGGGATCGGCGCGGAGGCGGCGACGACGTTGGCGCGATCGACCGGCGAGGCGGATGCCGGCGCAAAGGCCAGCGCCTGATAGGCCGCGCTGGAGACGCTCGCGGTGGCTTGCGGATCGGTGGCGGCGGCGAGCGCCTGGCGCGCCTTCAACGCGGCGACCTGCGCCGGCGTCGCCTGCTGTGGCGCAGCCGGGATATCATCCCAGAAGCCGCGGGCATTGATGATGTCGGCCGGGGTCTCGGGCTTGCCGGCCGCTGGCTTGTCAGCCAGGGGCGCGGGCTTCGGCTTGGGCGGCGCAACGATCTGCGCATCGGCCGAGGCCAGCTGGAGCGTTGCGGCCATTTGCGGCTTGGCGCGCGGCGTCGGCACCGGCTCGGCGGGTTTGGCCACGGCGGCGACCACGGTCGGCGCGGACGGTTTCGCGGCCGCGGCGGGTGCGCCCTCGTCATCCTCGTCGCTGCTGCTGGCGGCCGGAGCTGACGACTTGCCCTTGAACAAGGCGGCGAAGAAATTCGTCTTGCTGCCGGAATCGTCGCCGCTGCCGCGTCGCTCGATCTCGGCCTTGGCGAGCTCATAGCCCTTCAGCGGAACGCCGTCGGTCGGCAGATGCACCGTTTTTCCATCCGGGAAGACGCGGGCGAGCTGGTCATGCGTCATGCGCGGCCAGTGCCGGATGCTACCGGTGTCCAGATGCACGAAGGGCGAGCCGGAAGTCGGATAGAAGCCGACGCCGCCGCGCTGGAGCCGCAGACCGGCGAAGCGGATCTGCTCCAACGGCACGCCCGGGATATAGAAGTCCATCGCATGGCCCAGCATGTGCTGGCTGAAGCGCGCCACACCGGAGGAGCGGCGGCGGAGCATGGCGTTGGTGGCGGGGGAGCGGTAGGAGGAGATGATCTGGATCGGCTGCTTGCCGTCGACGTCGCGATAGACTTCCCAGAGGATGTCGAACAGGCGACGGTCCATGACGGTCTCGTCCTGGGTGCGCCAGTCGCGCAGGAAGTGGTTGAGCTGCTTCAGCGCGGCTTCGTCATAGCGGCCGTCGCGCTTGAAGGTGACGGTGAGGTCTTCGCCGGAATGGGTGTGATGGAACGAGAGCGTCTTGGTTTCGTTCAGCGCGGCGGCGTCATGAACCGAACCTGCGGCGGCAAGCAGCAATACGGAAGCGAGGCCGATCCGGGACCCGGCCTTCACTCCCGCATGGGACAACGACAGCACAGCGAATTGGCGTGCGAGACCAGTCAGCACGTATGAGCCCACCCAGTCGACGAGCGTTCAAAATGGACTCTCCCGCCAACCCCGTTAGCAGCGCGAAAGAGGGTGAACGCTTTCTTAAAGCGAGAAGGTTAATTCGAGGTTGACCTTCCCGCCCCCAAACCAAGTCAGAATACGATCCTAAACGGTTGACTGTGGCAAAAAAACGCCCGCTGCCCGGGCCCCGGGTGGAGGGTGGTTAACATTAAGCGACCCCATCCAGGGGACGGGGTCGCTGATTCCATTGCAGAATTCTAAAGAATAAGGAGCTGAGCCTCAGCGGGTGAACACCCGCTGCGGCCGGCGGCCGACCGGCGCCGGCGGCGGGGTCGGTGCTCCGAACAGTCGCTCGAAGAAATTCGGGCCGGATGAGCCGAAGCCGCCGCCATTGTTGGCCACCGCGACGCCTGAGGGGAGCGTCGTCGCCGGGCGCGAATAGCTCGGCTGGGAATGCGCCACGATAGCCTCGAGGTCCTTGCCGCGATTGTTCTTCAGGATGTTGATCATGGTTGCGTCGCGGCCATAGACGTCCTTGCGGAATTGCAGCTTGCCGGCGTCATCCACGAACGCGGTCTGATAGGTGATGTTGACCGGGATCGGGGTCGGGAATTTCAGGTCGATCTCGCTCTTGCCGTACATGCTGCGCACGCGCTCCGGCGTGTACTTGTCGCTTGGCATGGTGATGTTGAGCAGCACGGATGCGTACTGATCCGGGTTCTGCACGCGCATGCAGCCGTGGCTGAAGGCGCGATCTTCCTTGGCGAACAGATGCTTGTCCGGCGTGTCGTGCTGATAGACCAGGAACTTGTTCGGGAAATTGAAGCGGATGCGGCCGAGCGCATTGGCTTCACCCGGCGGCTGCGAGATGTGCACCGAGCCGTCGCGGTTCTGCTCGAGCTTGAGGCCCATGCGCTGAAGCACGGTCGGGTCCTGCTGAAGCGCCGGCAGATATTCGTTGTAGACGATCGACGGCGGCACGTTCCAGGTCGGATTGACCGTGATGTACTTCATCGTCTCGCTGAGCAGCGGGGTGGCATGCGTGCCAGGTTTGCCGGTGACGACACGGGTGGTCCAAACCTGCTGGCCGCGCTGCATCACCTTCAGCGTGTAGTCGGGAATGTTGAGGATGACATAGGCATCGCCAAGTGAGGGCGCGCCGAGGTCGCGCGGCAGCCAGCGCCAGCGCTCCATGTTCACCAGCACCACGTCGATCTGCTTGTCGCGCTTGGGGGTGTTGAGCGCCTTGACGGTCTTGTCGTCGAGGATGCCGGTCGCCTTCATCTCGACGCCGCTCTGGAATTTGCGCACGGCATCGGCGACCGCCGCATCATAGCGGGTGTCATTCGCGTTCTCGGTGATGCCGAGCTTGGCGCGCAGCTGCGGCACGCGCGGATCTTCCACGACGATCTCGGCCTGCTTCTTGCCGGCCGGGGTGTATTTCAGCGCCGGACCGTCGGCGATCTCGATCGCGGGGCCGTTGCCCTGGCCGCGCAGTTCCGCGAGCTTGGCCTTCAGCTCCTTGTAGAGCTTGTGCGGCGGATTGTAACTGTCGAGCGCCGCGGAGGCGTCCGTCGCGGTCGTGACCTTGGCGAGCACCTCGTTCGGGTCGACCGGATGTTCGGGATAGAGGATGTCGCCGCTGACCTGCGACCAGTGCATGCGGCCACTCTGGGCCTGCCGCGCATAGTCGAACATGCTGGCGATGAGCTTCAATTCGGCATCGGCGAGCGCATCGGGCGTGGTGGCGGTGGCGAAATCCGGCACCGGATAGTCGGCGGGGTTGAGGCCGTCGGAGGCTGCATCCTTCAGCCGCGCGATGACGCCCTTGGCCGCAGCGGTCAGGCTGCCGCCTTGTGTCCACACCGGCGCGAAATCGCGCGCAGCGTAAAACTTCTCGATCGCGGCGCGCTCGTTCTTGCGGTCGAAATTGCGCGAGGTCTTGGCGCCGATGATGTCCCTGAGCTTGTCGGCGACCGGCTGGTCGGCAGCGGGAACGTTGCTCGCGGCCTTCACCGGCTCGGCGGCCGGAGTCGCAGCAGGTGCCGCAGGCGCCGTCGCAGTGTCGGCCTTGGCGGGTTCTGTGTTCGCGGGTTCGGTCTTCGCGGGTTCGGTCTTGGCCGTCTCGTTCTTCGGCGCCTCGGTGGCGGGCGAGGTGGCAACGTCGGAAGGCTTGGTCTCGACCTTGTCGGGCGCCGGTGCGACTTCGGCCTTCACGGGCTCTTTCGCAGAGTCCGGGATGGTGGCGGTGGTGTCGAGCTTGATGTCGGAAGCGGTCGGAGGCGGGACGTTGGCCGGCTCGGGGCGCGGGATCGCGGCTTCGATCGCGAGCTCGGCGGCGCTGCTGCGCGTCTGATCCTGCGCCAGGGCTGAGCTGGCCGACACCGTGAGGAAGGTCGCCGCGACCGTCATCAAGACACGGTCAAAGCCTGCACGGTGGTTCAAACAGTCACGCATTGTGTCACACCCCTCGGGTGAGCTGTCCCTCGTGGAACAGCTTCGTTATCGTCTCTAAAACTTCGGCTAAATCGCGCCGGCCTCTCGAAAGTCGCACGCCTGCACGCAACGATTCATACGCAGACGATATACAGGCCCCGCTTTTGCGGCCAGCGCTACCCGGGACAACTCACGACAAACTGACGTCAAGGCAGCCTCTTTGGCAACGGATTATGCGCTTGCCCCGCGCGCTTTTCCCTGTGTCTGTCACTTCCAGGTCACGGTTCATGTCACGGCCAAATTTCGCCGAAATGCGAAGGGCTTGCGGCCTCGTCGCAACATCGGCCAAGCCGCTGTTCAGGTATGGCTCAGTGCGTCTCCTCATCGCTTTTCCCGCCATGGCCAGGCACGCCTGCTTCGTCGAGTTTGCGGTAGAGCGTGGACCGACCGATTTTGAGGCGGCGGGCGACTTCGGACATCTGCCCGCGATAATGCGAGATCGCGAAGCGGATGATTTCGTTCTCCATGTCCTCCAGCGGGCGGACATCGCCGCTCGCGGTCAGCATGGAGAGAGCTCCCGCTGACGGGAAGGGAGCGATCGGTATTTCGTTACCTGATACCAAGGAAGGCGCCGCGATCGGCTCGAGCAGCAATGGCGCAGTCGGAATGTCGGCTGCGGGATGCGGCTGCGAGGCGAGCAGGGGGAAATCGCCGAGGCCAAGCTGGTCGCCGTCGCTCATCACCACCGCGCGGTAGACCGCGTTTTCGAGCTGGCGGATGTTGCCGGGCCAGTCGAGCTGGGCGAGGTGCGCCACCGCCTCGCCGCTGATGCCGGTGATGGGGCGGTTCTCCTCGGCGGCAAAGCGCGCCAGGAAATGCCGCAGCAGATGCGGAATGTCCTCGCGCCGGGCGCGCAGCGACGGGATCGTCAGCGGCAGCACGTGCAGGCGATAGAACAGATCTTCCCGGAAGTGTCCCTGTTTCACCCGCTCCAGGAGCTTGCGGTTGGTCGCGGAGATGATGCGCACGTCGACCTTGACGGGCTTGCGGCCGCCGACCGCCTCGACCGCGCCTTCCTGAAGCGCGCGCAACAGCTTGACCTGCGCGGTCAGCGGCAACTCGCTGACCTCGTCCAGGAACAGCGTGCCGCCATGAGCCTCGACGAACTTGCCCATGTGCCGCTCGGTGGCGCCGGTGAAGGCGCCTTTCTCGTGGCCGAACAGGATGGACTCGACGAGGTTGTCGGGAATCGCGCCGCAATTCACGGCCACAAAAGGTTTTGCCTTGCGCTCGCCGCTGCCATGGATGGCGCGCGCGAACATCTCCTTGCCGACGCCGGACTCGCCCTCGATCAGCACGGGAATCGAGGAGTTCGCCGCCTTCTGCGCGGCGCGCATCACGCCCGCCATCGCCTCGGAGCGGGTGATGATGTCGGAGAAGGTCAGCCGGCCCTCGCGGCTGTGACGGATGCGCTGCAATTCGCCCTTGAGCGCGGAGGCGTTGAGCGCGTTGCGCAGCGAAACCTGAAGTCGCTCGAGGCCGACCGGCTTGACGACGAAATCGGCCGCGCCGGCACGCATCGCCGAGATCACGTTGTCGATGCCGCCATGCGCGGTCTGCACGATGACGGGGATGCTGAGGCCGGCTTCGCGGATTTTCGCCAGCACGCCCATGCCGTCGAGGCCGGGCATCACGAGATCGAGGATGACGCCGTCGATGGCCGGGGCGTCGGGAGCGGTGAGTGCGGCGATCGCAGCGTCGCCGGACTCCACGACGATCGTCTCATAGCCGCATTTCTGCACCATGTTTTCGACCAGCCGGCGGGCTACAGCGTCGTCGTCGGCGATCAAAATACTGGCAGCCATGGTGTTCCCTGCACGCTACAACTATCTGTCTCGAATCGGGGCACTCTGGCCGAAGCCGATTAACGCACTCTTAAACCTTGATGCCCACGCCCGCCGTCGCGACTGTTGAACACAGGTTTCCCACACAATGAATTCGCGCTCCAAGCCCGCTCTCAAAAAGTCTGCTCTCAAGAAGGCCGCTTCCAGCAAGCCCGCTCCCCGCAAGCCGAGCACCAGGAAATCCGCCGTCAAAGCAAAGTCCTCCAGGCCTTCGTCCGCCAAGCCTTCACTCGCCAAATCTTCACCGGCAAATCCTTCACCCGCAAAGCCTGCAAGCAAGACCGGCAAGCTTCCGGAGTGGAACCTGGCCGATCTCTATTCCGGGATCGATGCGCCGGAAGTGGCGCGCGATCTCGAAAGGATGGATGCCGATTGCGTCGCGTTCGAGACCGACTACAAAGGCAAGCTCGCGACAGGGACAGCAAACGAAGATGGCGGAAAATGGCTCGCGGAAGCCGTGCGACGCTATGAGGCAATCGACGATCTCGCCGGCCGTCTCGGCTCCTATGCCGGTCTCGTCCATGCCGGCGACAGCGTGGACCCTGCGATTTCAAAGTTTTACGGCGACGTGTCCGAGCGCCTGACGGCGGCGTCGACGCATCTTCTGTTCTTCGCGCTCGAGCTCAACCGGATCGATGACGATATTTTGAACCGCGCGATGCAGGCCGCCGAGCTCGCGCACTATCGTCCCTGGATCGAGGATTTGCGCAAAGAGAAGCCGTACCAGCTCGACGACAAGCTCGAGCAGCTCTTCCTGGAGAAGGCGCAGACCGGCTATTCCGCGTTCAACAGGCTGTTCGACCAGACCATCTCGAGCCTGCGCTTCAAGGTCGGCGCAAAAGAGCTCGCGATCGAGCCGACTCTGAATCTCCTACAGGACCGTGACGGCGCAAAGCGGAAGACCGCCGCCGAAGCCCTCGCGAAAACCTTCAAGGCCAATGAGCGCACCTTTGCGCTGATCACCAACACGCTCGCGAAGGACAAGGACATCTCCGACCGCTGGCGCGGTTTTCAGGACGTCGCGGATTCCCGCCACCTCAACAACCGCGTCGAGCGCGAGGTGGTGGATGCGCTGGTCGCTTCCGTGCACGCTGCCTATCCAAAGCTGTCGCATCGCTACTACGCGCTGAAGGCGAAGTGGTTCGGCAAGAAGCGGCTCGCCTATTGGGACCGCAACGCGCCGCTGCCCTTTGCCGCGACCGACGTCATTGGCTGGCCCGATGCGCGGAACATGGTGCTGACGGCTTATCGCGGCTTCTCGCCTAAGATGGCCGACATCGCGGAGCGCTTCTTCACCGACCGCTGGATCGACGCACCGGTGCGGCCGGGCAAGGTGCCGGGCGCGTTCTCGCATCCGACCACGCCGTCGGCGCACCCTTACGTGCTGATGAACTACCAGGGCAAGCCGCGCGACGTGATGACGCTGGCGCATGAGCTCGGCCATGGCGTGCATCAGGTGCTCGCCGCGAAGAACGGTGCGCTGATGGCGCCGACGCCGCTGACGCTGGCGGAGACCGCGAGCGTGTTCGGCGAGATGCTCACGTTCAAGCGGCTCCTTGCCCAGACCAAGAATGCAAAGCAGCGCCAGGCGCTGCTCGCCGGCAAGGTCGAGGACATGATCAACACCGTGGTGCGGCAGATCGCGTTCTATTCGTTCGAACGCGCGGTCCACACCGAGCGCAAGAACGGCGAGCTCACCGCTACACGACTCGGCGAGATCTGGCTGTCGGTGCAGGGCGAGAGCCTGGGGCCGGCGATCGAGATCAAGGCGGGCTACGAGAACTACTGGATGTATATCCCGCACTTCATCCACTCGCCGTTCTATGTCTACGCCTATGCGTTCGGCGATTGTCTCGTGAACTCGCTCTATGCGGTCTACGAGCATGCGGCCGAGGGCTTTGCCGAGCGCTATCTCGACATGCTCGCCGCCGGCGGCACCAAGCACTATTCCGAGCTGCTGCGGCCGTTCGGACTCGATGCCAAGGATCCGAAGTTCTGGGATGGCGGGCTCAGCGTCATCGCGGGGATGATCGACGAGCTGGAGACGATGGGCTGAGGGGGCGAGCCTGCCTCATTTCTAGGCAGGGAAGGCGTAAAACATTTGTTGAACGGTGGGTCGCAAAGATGTTATACAAACGTATAACGAGTAATGAGGTGCGGCTATGGGCGAGAACGCGGATCCGAAGGATTTGAAGAGCGCCTCCACCGTGCTTCAGGTGCGCAAGATCGGAAATTCGATCGGCGTTATCCTGCCGAAGGAGCTTGCTGCTCGTCTGAATCTCAGAGAGGGCGACAAACTGTTCCCGGTCGAGCAACCGGACGGTGGCGTCTTGCTGACGCCTCATGATCCTGATTTTGAAAAAGCGATGGAAGTCGCGCGGCGAGGCATCAAGCGTTATCAGAACGCCCTCGCCGAGCTGGCCAAATGAGCGAGCCGTTCTGGCTGACGCGTCGAATGATCATTGCGATCCACGACGAGCAGCTCGTGATCCATGGCGGAGCAAGTGGCTTTCGAGATGAGGGTATGCTGGACCCTGCGGTCGATCGGCCGAGGAACAAATGGTCTTCTGAGAACGCCGATCTCGCTGAGTTGGCGGCCGCTTACGCCTTCGGCATTGCACGCAACCGTCCCTTCGTTGACGGCAACAAGCGCATGTCACTCCTTGCGCTGTACACATTTCTCGGCGTGAACAGCATCGACTTCATCGTGCCCGAGGCGGAAGCGGCCGCGATTATCCTCTCGCTCGCTGCGGGCGAAGTCAGCGAGCAGGGCCTCACGCGCTGGATCCGCGACAATTGGAATTCCAAATGACCTGATTTGCGGAAAAACCGCGCCCGCGTGCCGTTGCCCTGCCCGAAACTTTGCGGTATCCCAGCCCCAGAATTCGACTTTCGACTGGGGACAATCCATGGCTGACCATAGCGAAGTGGCGTACACCACCGCCGACGGCAACGACTACGTTGCGCACGAGCAGACCTATGAGGGCTTCATCAAGCTGGTGAAGTACGGCACGGCCTCGGTCGCGCTCATCGTGATCCTGATGGCGATTTTCCTCACCTGATCCGTCTTCGGTAGCTGCACACGCCAGCGGCAGCAGCTGCCCAGAATACTTGCATACAAACCGGTCCCAGAACCGGTATCGAACGCTGCGGGAGTTACGCTTAGTTTGCGCGTGCGCTGTCCCGCGCCGCCGGAGGACCTATGAAGATCGCCGTTGCCAAGGAAATCGATCCGTCAGAGCCGCGGGTCGCTGCTTCGCCTGATACGGTGAAGAAGTTTAAGGCGCTCGGTGCCGAGATCGCCGTCGAGCCGGGCGCCGGCATCAAGTCAGGCCTGCCGGATTCCGAATTCACCGCCGTGGGCGCCACTGTCAGCGCTGACGCGCTCAAGGACGCCGATATCATCATCAAGGTGAAGCGTCCCGAGGCGTCGGAGCTTTCACAATACAAGCGTGGCGCGCTCGTCATCGCCATCATGGATCCCTACGGCAACGAGGCCTCGCTGAAGACGATGGCCGATGCCGGTGTCGCCGCCTTCGCGATGGAGTTGATGCCGCGCATCACGCGCGCGCAGGTGATGGACGTGCTGTCCTCGCAGGCCAACCTTGCCGGCTATCGCGCCGTGATCGAGGGCGCGGAGGCCTTCGGCCGCGCCTTCCCGATGATGATGACGGCGGCCGGCACTGTGCCCGCGGCCAAGGTGTTCGTGATGGGCGTCGGCGTCGCCGGCCTCCAGGCGATCGCGACCGCGCGTCGTCTCGGCGCCGTCGTGACTGCGACCGACGTGCGGCCTGCCACCAAGGAGCAGGTCGAGTCGCTCGGTGCGAAATTCCTTGCCGTCGAGGACGAGGAGTTCAAGAACGCGCAGACCGCCGGCGGCTACGCCAAGGAGATGTCCAAGGAGTACCAGGCCAAGCAGGCCGCGCTCACCGCCGAGCACATCAAGAAGCAGGACATCGTGATCACCACCGCGCTGATCCCGGGCCGGCCGGCGCCGAAGCTCGTCAGCGCTGACATGGTCAAGTCGATGAAGCCGGGCTCGGTGCTGGTCGATCTCGCCGTCGAGCGCGGCGGCAATGTCGAGGGCGCTAAGGCCGGCGAGGTCGTCGACCTCGATGGCATCAAGATCGTCGGCTACACCAACGTCGCCGGGCGCGTCGCGGCCTCGGCCTCCAGCCTCTATGCCCGCAATCTGTTCTCCTTCATCGAGACCATGGTCGACAAGAAAGAGAAGAAGCTCGCCGTCAACTGGGACGACGAGCTCGTCAAGGCCACTGCGCTCACGAAAGACGGCGCCGTGATCCACCCGAACTTCCAGCCGAAGGTTTAAGGAGAGCCGCCATGGAGCATGTTGCACAGGTCGTCGACCCCTTCATCTTTCGGCTGT
Source organism: Bradyrhizobium sp. DN3 (assembly GCF_041357655.1). Lineage (NCBI taxonomy): Bacteria > Pseudomonadati > Pseudomonadota > Alphaproteobacteria > Hyphomicrobiales > Nitrobacteraceae > Bradyrhizobium > Bradyrhizobium sp. DN3. Next base: position 19,842 of record NZ_JAULLN010000032.1, read on the forward strand.
CGATCTTCGTCCTCGCCGTCTTCGTCGGCTATTTCGTGGTGTGGTCGGTGACGCCGGCGCTGCACACGCCGCTGATGAGCGTGACCAACGCGATCTCCTCGGTGATCGTGGTCGGCGCGCTGCTCGCGGTCGGCGTCGGCATGGTTTCGAGCGGCTCGGGCTGGGCGCGCGGCTTCGGCTTCGTCGCGCTCATCTTCGCCTGCGTGAACATTTTTGGCGGCTTCCTTGTCACCCAGCGCATGCTGGCGATGTACAAGAAGAAGTCGAAGTAAGCGGCCACCTCGGGCTGAAGGGATTAATGGGGACCTGAGATGAGCGCCAATCTCTCTGCATTCTTGTATCTCGTGGCGGGGGTGCTGTTCATCCTGTCGCTGCGCGGGCTGTCGAGCCCGGCATCGTCGCGCCAGGGCAATCTGTTCGGCATGATCGGCATGGCGATCGCGGTCGCCACCACGCTCGCGAGCCATCCGCCGGCCGACGGCGTGGCCTGGGTGCTCGTGATCCTCGCGGTCGCCATCGGCGGCGGTGTCGGCGCGGTGATCGCCCGCCGCGTGCCGATGACCTCGATGCCGGAGCTGGTCGCCGCCTTCCACTCGCTGGTCGGCATGGCTGCCGTGCTGGTCGCCGCCGGCGCGTTCTACGCGCCCGAAGCCTTCGACATCGGCACCCCCGGCAACATCCATCCGCAGAGCCTGGTCGAGATGTCGCTCGGCGTCGCCATCGGCGCGCTGACCTTCACCGGCTCTGTGATCGCGTTCCTGAAGCTGTCGGCACGGATGAGCGGCGCGCCGATCATCCTGCCCGCCCGCCACATCATCAATATCGCACTCGCCGCGGCGCTGGTGTTCTTCATCGTCCGCCTGGTCCTCACTGGTGGCGCGTTCGACTTCTGGATGATCACCATCCTGGCGCTGGCGCTTGGCGTGCTCATGATCATCCCGATCGGCGGCGCCGACATGCCGGTCGTGATCTCGATGCTGAACTCCTACTCCGGCTGGGCCGCCGCCGGCATCGGCTTCACGCTCGGCAATTCCGCGCTGATCATCACCGGCGCGCTGGTCGGCTCCTCGGGCGCGATCCTGTCCTACATCATGTGCCATGCGATGAACCGGTCCTTCATCTCGGTCATCCTCGGCGGCTTCGGCGGCGAGACCGCGGCCGCCGGCGGGGCTACAGGCGAACAGAAGCCGGCCAAGCTCGGCTCGGCCGACGATGCTGCCTTCATCATGAAGAACGCCTCCAAAGTCATCATCGTGCCCGGTTACGGCATGGCGGTGGCGCAGGCCCAGCACGCGCTGCGCGAGATGGCGGACATGCTGAAGAAGGAAGGCGTCGAGGTGAAATACGCCATTCACCCGGTCGCCGGCCGCATGCCCGGCCACATGAACGTGCTGCTCGCCGAAGCCAACGTGCCCTACGACGAGGTGTTCGAGCTCGAGGACATCAACTCCGAATTCGCGCAGGCCGACATCGCCTTCGTGATCGGCGCCAACGACGTCACCAACCCGGCCGCCGAAGAGGACAAGACCTCGCCGATCTACGGCATGCCGGTGCTCCAGGTCTGGAAGGCCGGCACGGTGATGTTCATCAAGCGCTCGCTCGCCTCCGGCTATGCCGGCATCGACAATCCGCTGTTCTATCGCGACAACACCATGATGCTGCTCGGCGACGCCAAGAAGGTCACCGAGAACATCGTCAAGGCGATGTAGCGCGGAGGTAAACGGACCGTGGCCATCAACAAGGAATGCCACCGGTCCCATCGCATGCCGCCCAAAGCGACGCGCGCGCAGCGCGTCGCCTGGCACGCCGCTCACAAGGCGGCCTGCGGCTGCCGCGCTGTCCCGGCGAGCCTCCGGCCCGATGTCATGAAATTGCTGCGGAGCCGTCGCAAGCCCTGAGCCGAAAGGCCGGCCGCGCATCATGACCATCGTCAAGTGGATCGCCATCCTGCTCGTGACCGTCTATTGGGTCGGTCTCCTCGTGCTGTTTGTCCGGCAGCGCGAGATGCTGTTTCCGATCCCGCCCGTCGGGCGCACCGCCCCCGATGCCGCGGGCCTTCCCGAGGCGGAAGAACACATTCTGACCACGTCCGACGGTGAGAAGGTCATCGTCTGGCACGTGCCGGCGAAGCCCGGCCGTCCCGTGATCCTGTATTTTCCCGGCAATGGCGATTTTCTCGCCGGCCGCGTCAGCCGTTTCAGGGCGATGACGGCTGACGGCACCGGCCTCGTCGCGCTGTCCTATCGCGGCTACGCCGGCTCGAGCGGTGCGCCGAGCGAAGAAGGCCTGCTGCGCGATGCCGCAGCCGCCTACGCCTTCACGATCGCGCGCTACGCGGCGGAACGAATCATCGCCTGGGGCTTTTCGCTCGGGACGGGCGCGGCGGTTGCGCTCGCCTCGGAACATCGTGTTGGAAAGCTCATCCTGGAAGCCCCCTATACGTCGACGGTCGACGTTGCAGCATCGTCGTTCTGGTTCGTTCCGGTGCGCCTGCTGATGCGCGATCCGTTCCATTCCGACCAGCGCATCACGCGCGTCACGGTGCCGCTCCTGGTGATGCATGGCACCAATGACCTTGCCATTTCGATCGTGTTCGGAGAGCGTCTGTTCGCGCTCGCACATGAACCGAAGCAGTTCGTTCGCTTCGCGGGCGGCGGACATGACAATCTCGATGCTTTCGGTGCGATCGAAACGGCAAGGCGCTTCATTGAATCCTAAACGGCTCGTCACGTGGCCCTGGAGCCTGGCCTTCGCCGCGATCCTCACGCTGTCGCCGCAACACGCATGGGCCGCGACCTTGCTCGATGGTGTTGCGATGCGCTGGCCCTATGCGCTGCCCTTTGCCGGCCTGTTGCTGTCGATCGCGTTGGGGCCGCTGCTGTTTCCAAAATTCTGGCATCATCACTACGGCAAGATCGCCGCGGCCTGGTCGCTGCTGGCACTCGCCGCGCTCGTCATCTTTGCCGGCAGCATGGCGACGCTGGCGGCGCTCGTCCATGCCATGCTTGCCGAATATCTCGGCTTCATCGTGCTGCTGTTCTCGCTCTATGTCGTGGCCGGCGGCATCCTCATCACCGGCGACATCAAGGCGACGCCAGCGACCAATGTCGGCATCCTCGCGCTCGGCACGTTGGGTGCGAGCATTGTCGGCACCACGGGTGCCGCGATGATCCTGATCCGTCCCCTGATTCGCGCCAATCGGCTGCGGCGTCACAACGCCCATGTCATCATCTTCTTCATCATCCTGGTCGCCAATGTCGGCGGCGCGTTGAGCCCACTCGGTGATCCCCCGCTCTTCGTCGGTTTCCTGCACGGCGTCGACTTCTTCTGGACCACGCGGACCATCTGGTTGCAGACCGCAATCGTCGCCGGACTGCTGCTCGCGATCTTCGTCGTCATTGATGTCTGGCGCTTTCGTAGCGAGCCGCCGCTCGGCGAAGCCGGGCGTGGGGAGCCGCCGCGCATCCGCGGCCTCGTCAATTTGGTGCTAATTGCGGCCATCGTCGTGAGCCTGCTGGCGTCGGCGATGTGGAAGCCCGGCGTGGCGTTCGACATTCTCGGCACCAAGCTGGACCTGGAGGACGTCGTCCGCAATTCGGTGCTGCTGGCCATTGCGGCGCTGTCGGTGTGGCTGACGCCGGACGAGCACAGGCTGGCCAACGGCTTCACCTGGGAGCCGATCCGCGAGGTCGCGAAACTGTTCGCGGGGATCTTTGTCGCGATCATCCCGGTCATTGCCATGCTCAATGCCGGCCATCACGGCGCCTTCGCCTGGCTGTTGTCGGCTGTGACGGCGCCGGACGGTGTGCCGCGCGAGGTCGCCTATTTCTGGTTCACCGGCCTGATGTCCGCGTTCCTCGACAATGCGCCGACCTATCTGTTGTTCTTCGAGCTCGCCGGCGGCGACCCGCAAGCGCTGATGCATGAGCTCTCGGGCACGCTCGCCTCGATCTCCATGGGCGCGGTCTACATGGGCGCGCTCACCTATATCGGCAACGCGCCGAACTTCATGGTGAGCAGCATCGCCAGCGAGAACGGCATCGAGATGCCGAGCTTTTTCGGCTATCTCTTGCGCGCCGGCGCTGTGCTGATCCCGCTGTTCCTGCTGCTGACACTGCTGCCGGTCGCGCCGATCCTGCACTGGCATTGAATCTCGCGCCTGATTTGCTACTGCTCATTCGAGCAAATGGAAGTAGTGGATGAGCGCGCATAGTCCGATGCCCCGGTCGGCCTGGATCTTCCCGACGCTGGCGGTGCTGTTGTTCGCGGCCGTCAGCGCGACGGACTACGTGTTCACGCTGTCGCTGGGCGGGCTCGTCTTCGCCATCGTCCTTCTGGTCATCCTGTTCGGCACGGTATTCGCCGCGGTTCATCATGCCGAGGTGATCGCGGAGCGGGTCGGCGAACCCTATGGCACGCTGGTGCTGACGCTGTCGGTGACCATCATCGAGGTGGCTCTGATCACAACGATCATGCTGGGCGACAAGCCCGCGCCGGAACTTGCGCGCGACACCGTGTTCGCCGTGGTCATGATCGTCTGCAACGGCCTCGTCGGGCTCTGCATCTTCATCGGCGGCCTGCGCTATCGCGAGCAGGGCTTTCAGCTCTCCGGCGCCAACGTCTATCTCAGCGTGCTGTTCGCGCTGGCAACCATCACGCTGATTCTGCCGAACTACACCACCACCACGCCCGGGCCGGTCTATTCGTCGATTCAGCTCGGCTTCGTCGACGTGGTCACGCTCGCGCTGTACGGGGTGTTTCTCTACACCCAGACCGTCCTGCACAAGGATTACTTCGTTCACGAGCGGGCGGACGGCGGCAGCGGTGGAGCGCATCTATCGGGCCGGATGTTGGTGCTCAGCGTCGTGCTGCTGCTGATTGCGCTACTGGCGGTCGTGCTGCTCGCCAAGAAGTTCTCGCTGGTGGTCGACGCCGTCGCGGCCAAGATCGGTGCGCCGCCGGCCTTTACCGGACTTCTGGTCGCCCTCCTGATCCTGATGCCGGAAGGCGTCGCGGCCGTTTCGGCGGCCCGCAGGAACGACCTCCAGAAGAGCATCAACCTTGCGCTCGGGTCGTCGCTGGCCACCATCGGGCTGACCATCCCGGCCGTCGGCGTTGCCACCTACGCGCTCGACAAGGAGCTCGAGCTCGGCCTCAACGCCCAGGGCAGCGTGCTTTTGCTCCTGACCTTCTTCCTGAGCATGCTGACCTTCGGCACGGGCAGGACCAACGTCCTGTTCGGACTGGTCCATATGGTGGTATTTGCCGTCTACGTGTTCATGGTCTTCGTGCCCTGAGGCGCGATAAGGAGAGTTCCCGATGCTTGCCGCCAGGTCCGAGGTTCAGGTCGACAACGAGCAGGTTCGTGTGACCGAGTGGCGGCTTGCGCCGGGCAGCGCCACCGGGCATCACACCCACGGCATGGATTATGTGATTGTTCCCGTGGTGGCGGGGGAAATGACCATCGTGGCGCCCGGCGGCGAGAGGTCCAAGGCGCAGCTTGCGGCCGGCAAATCCTATTTCCGCAAGGCCGGCGTGCAGCATGACGTACTTAACGAAACCTCAACCGAGATCGTGTTCCTTGAAATCGAGCTAAAACCGTAAGTTGGCGTTACTGTTTGCCATCGATCCGTCGCAGTTGATCCCTCACAATGCCCCAAAGTTCCCGCATCAGATCGCGCGGGGAGTGGCCGAGAAATGCTGAAATACCTCGCTAAAATCTCGATGGATATTTTCCCCTCGGTGCTCGCGACGATCATCGGGGCCTACATCGTTAATCACTACATCAATGCCAAGCCCGCGCCTGATGCTCCTGCGACTGTGGTCGCGCCTGCCAAGACTGGCAGTGAGGGCAAGCCGGCGGACACCGCCAACCTTCCCGCACCCGGCGTCAAGGCCAAGGGTGTCTCTGAGAAGAGCGTTTCCGAGAAGAACGTGACGGACAAGGCGGGGGCCGAGAAGCCTGCCGAGACCAAGGCCGCAGACGTGGCTCCTGCCGAGACCAGCCCGCGTGGCCGCACCCCCGCACGCGAGAAGGCGGTCGCCAAGTCCGCCCCTGCGGCCACCGCTCCGGCTGCCGCGGCTCCCGCCACCGCCCCAGCGGTGGAGGCCAATTCGGCGCCGGCTGCGGCTTCCCCAGCCGCGAGCCCCGACGCCAACGACCTCGTGCGCGCCGCGATCGAGCGTCTGCGCAAATCGCCTGAGGGCAAAGCTGCTGAGGCCAAATCGGCCGAGACCAAGTCTTCCGAAACCAAGTCCGCTGAAAGGCCGGCGGAGCCTGGGTTGAGAGAAGCCGCCCGCATCCCGGAGGCCCCGCGTGTGATCACTGCGGAGCCGTCCACGGTGCGTCCGCTGCCGCCGCCGATCACGGTGTCGACGCCGTCATCCGAGGCCTATGGCAATGGCGGCTCGTCGCCGGTCAACCCGCCCTATACGGCCTCGGTCGGCAATGACGACCCGAATCGGGTGACGCCGCCGGCTGATATTCCCGTGCCGGTGATCGCACCCCCGCTCGATCTGCGTGCCGACGCCGGCGCGACCACGACCATGCAGCGGCCGAAGACCAATGTCGCCGATGAAATGCTGTCCGGCATGAAGTCGATGTTCCACGCCGTTCTGCCGAAGCCCGCCACCCCCGATTAGGACGGCATCTGAGCCGCGCTGTCAGCCGCCGACGCGGGCGAGGCCGCTGCGGGCGGCATCGTCGCGTGGGCGAAGCGAGACCGCCTTGGTGTAGGACGCCGCTGCCTTGGCCCTGTCGCCCAGCCGCTCATAGGCCTGTCCGCGGGTGGTCCAGACCTGGGCGTTGTGCGGATCGGCCTCGGAAGCCTCGTCCAGATCGGCTGCGGCCTCCTTGACCTTGCCGAGCGCGAGATAGCTGGTGGCGCGGCCGAGCAGCGGCTCGGCCTTCTGCGGGTTGAGCCCACTCGCAGCACTGAAATCGGCGATAGCGAAATCGTGCTGGTTATTGCCCTGATAGATCAAGGCACGGCCATAGAGCGCCTGCGCATTGTAGGGATCGAGCCCGACCGCACGATTGAACTCGTCGAGCGCAGCTGCGCTCTCGCCTGACTTCGCCAAGGATTGGGCCTTTGCCGTGTGGACCTGGGCTTCGCTGACATTGACGGCGCTGACCGCGCTTTCGGCGGCCGCAGTCGCCTTCGGCGCCTCCTGAGGCTTCTCCTTCTCCGGCATCAGCGATCCCAGATCGAAGGAGCAGCTGCACAGCGCAATCCCCATCAAAGCCAGCACGAACGGCTGCTGCCAGATCTGGCGCAGCCGCGCCAAGCTGCGCGCGGGGAAAGGGGAGGCCATCTACGGTTCGCTCGCGCTGGTGCCGCATCGGTAGTGCCCCCGTCCCAGCGAAGGCGCCGCTCTCAAAACAATAACGCGGGCCAGGGGCCCGCGTCATCGAAAACTGAAGTCTTGCAAGATCCGGTAGATCAGCGCGGTCCGCGCGGACCTGCACCGGGGCCGCCACGACCACCGCGATCACCGCCGGGACCCGCGCCGAACACCGGCTTCGGCTTCATCGGCAGCAGGCCTTCGCGCTGTAGCTTCTTGCGGGCCAGCTTGCGCGCACGGCGCACGGCTTCGGCCTTTTCGCGGGCCTTCTTCTCGGAGGGCTTCTCGTAATGGCCGCGGAGCTTCATCTCGCGGAAAATTCCCTCGCGCTGCATCTTCTTCTTCAGCGCCTTGAGGGCTTGATCGACATTGTTATCGCGAACGAGAACCTGCACGCGGCATCCTCTTCAGGTGGATCGGATTTGAATTCTGATAAGTCAAAGGGGATGGCGAAACGCGCAAGCCCTTAACCTTGAGCGCGCGGATGTATCAGACAAAACTGCAGATGTCCACCGGCCAAGGGGGATTTTGGGCCAAGTTCGGCCATTAAATGCGGCGAAAATACCTTTGTGCGGCCCCGATTTGGGCGATTCGGTGCCAATGACGGGGCCGTTTCCGGAGCTTTGCTCCGGAATCTTGAAATCAGGGGACCACACAAGGATATGAAAAAATACGCTGCCGAAGCCATCGGCACCTTCTGGCTCACATTCGCAGGCTGCGGCAGCGCGGTCATTGCCGCCGGCTTTCCCCAGGTCGGCATCGGTCTCGTCGGTGTGTCCCTGGCGTTCGGGCTCAGCGTCGTCACCATGGCCTATGCGATCGGCCACATCTCGGGTTGCCATCTCAATCCGGCCGTCACGATCGGCCTTGCCGCCGGCGGGCGCTTTCCGGTCGGCCAGATCCTGCCTTATGTGATCGCCCAAGTGGCGGGCGCGATCGTTGCCGCGTGGCTGCTCTATGTCATCGCGAGCGGGGCGCCCGGATTCGACGTCACCAAGGGCTTCGCGTCCAACGGCTATGACGCGCATTCGCCCGGCCAGTACAGCATGATCGTGTGCTTCCTCACCGAGGTGGTGATGACCATGATGTTCCTGTTCATCATCATGGGCGCCACCCATGGCCGTGCGCCCGCGGGCTTCGCGCCGCTCGCAATCGGGCTCTCGCTGGTGATGATCCATCTCGTCAGCATCCCCGTCACCAACACCTCGGTGAACCCGGCGCGCAGCACGGGTCCCGCGCTGTTCGTCGGCGGCTGGGCGCTGTCGCAGCTCTGGCTGTTCTGGGTCGCGCCATTGATCGGCGGCGCGCTGGGCGGGGTGATCTACCGCTGGCTCAGCGAGGAGCCCACAGGCATCGTCGCAGGCGTGAAGACCGCGTAATCGCTAGAGCATGATCCGGAAAAGTGTGCAGCGGTTTTCCGGAAAGATCGTGCTCAAACTATAACCTAACGCGCGATGACGATTCATCCTGATCTCATCGCGCTTTAGGGGGATCGCAGCGATTGCTGCGGTCCCCTCAGGTGCCTTTCGTCGGCCTGACTTCGGTGACGTGTCCCATCTTGCGGCCGGGGCGCGGCGTGCCCTTGCCGTAGATGTGCACCGTGGCGCCGGGAACGGTCAGCCACTTGTCGTAGTCCTTGATCTCGTCGCCGATCAGATTGGTCATGGTGACGACTTCGCCGTGGCGCACGGGCTTGCCGAGCGGCCAGCCGGCGATGGCGCGGATGTGCTGCTCGAACTGCGAAATGGATGCGCCGTCCAGCGTCCAGTGTCCGGAATTGTGCACGCGCGGAGCGATCTCGTTGACCAGCACCTTCGGTCCGGTGCCATTGGCGAGCACGAACATCTCGACGGCGAGCACGCCGACATAGTCCAGCGCGGTCGCGATCTTGCCGGCGACGCTGCGCGCTTCCTCGGCGAGAGAATCCGGGATCGGCGCGGGCGCGCGCGATATCTTCAGAATGTGGTCGCGGTGCTCGTTCTCGGTGACGTCGAAACACTCGACCTGACCCGCGGCCGAGCGCGCGGCGATCACGGAGATCTCGCGCTCGAACGGCACGAAGGCCTCCAGGATCGCCGATTTGGTGGCGAGACTGGTCCACACCTTGGCGATGTCGTCGCCCTCGCGGATGATGGCCTGGCCCTTGCCGTCATAACCGAAGCGGCGGGTCTTCAGTACGGCCGGAAGACCGATTCGCGCGATCGCCTCGCGCAGCGACGAGACGGAGGTGACGTCGGCATAGGCGGCCGTGCCGATGCTGAGCCGCGTCACGAAATCCTTCTCGGCCAGCCGGTCCTGGGTGGTCTCGAGGATCTTCCGGTTGGGCAGCACCGGGCGGCGCGCATCCAGCACCATCGCGGCGGCCGCCGGCACGTTCTCGAATTCGTAGGTGATGACGTCGACGTCGTTGGCGAACAGCTCGAGCGCCTCGACATCGGCATATTCGGCGCAGGTCGCATTCAGGACCACGTCGAAGGCCGGCGAATCCGGATCGGGCGAGAACATCTGGCAGCGCAGCCCGAGCCGCGCCGCAGCCATGGCCAGCATCCGGCCCAGTTGTCCGCCGCCGAGAATTCCGATGGTGTCACCGGGCTTCAGCTTCACCTGCCTGGCGTCGGTCACGCCTTGTCCTCCGGACGCTCGGCAACCGCCTCGGTCTGCGCCTTGCGCCAGGCGGCCAGGCGACCGGACAGGGCGGGGTCGGACAGCGCCAGCACGGAAGCCGCCAGCAGCGCCGCATTGATCGCGCCGGCCTTGCCGATGGCGAGGGTGCCGACCGGGATGCCGGCGGGCATCTGAACGATCGAATACAGAGAATCGAGGCCTTTGAGCGTCTTCGATTCGATGGGCACACCGAACACCGGCAGTTCCGTCAGCGACGCCGCCATGCCCGGCAGGTGCGCGGCGCCGCCGGCGCCGGCGATGATGACCTTGTAACCCGCCGCCTTGGCGCCCTTGGCGAAAGCGAACAGCCGGTCGGGGGTGCGGTGCGCCGAAACGATGCGGGTGTCGGCGACGACGCCGAGCGCGGCAAGCGTATCGGCGGCATGCCGCATCGTGTCCCAGTCCGACTGGCTTCCCATGATGATGGCGATCGGCGCGGTCATGACGTCAAATGTGCCCGGAAAACAGAAAGATAGGCCAGATTAAAGGTTCCGGCCGGCGGCTCGCAAGGCGGTGGCAAGGAGAAGGGAATGCACTATCCTGTCTTGGTGAATCCCCGCAAGCCTTCATTGAGCAGGATGCCCATGAAGAAACCAAAAAGGGCGAGTGCTGCGAAGGCCAAAACGGGCCGAAAGACCAGCGCCAGCCGCTCCAAAGCCGCTGCCAAGCGTCCGGCCAGGCCGGCGCGGCGCCGAACGCCGGCCGATGGCGCCACGGAAGCCATCAAGGCGACCATCCGCGGCTTGCGGAGCAAGCTCAAGGCGGCGGAGCGGCGCGTCGCGGAGCTCGAGGCGGCCGCCGACACCGACTTCCTGCTCGAGATTCCGAACCGGCGCGGCTTCGAGCGCGAGCTCAACCGTGCCATTGCCTACATGAAGCGCTACCGCGCCAGCGGCGCGCTGATCGTGCTCGACGTCGATCGGCTGAAGCCGATCAACGATTCCTTCGGACACGCCGCCGGCGACGAGGTGCTGAAGGCGATTGCCGCGACGCTAACGCGGCAGGTCCGCGCCTCGGATATGGTCGGTCGTCTTGGCGGCGACGAGTTCGCGCTGCTGCTGTGGAATCTCAGCGAGACCGACGCCAAGGCGAAGGCCGCCATCCTCGAGCAGGCGATCGACGAACTATCTTTCACGTTTCAGGGCCGGCACGTGGCTGCGGGCGCTTCCGCTGGCGTGGCGCTGCTGGGGCCGCAGTCCGACGCAGGCCGCGCCCTCGAGGAAGCCGATGCCGCCATGTATGTGCGCAAGGCGCACCGGCGTCACGAGCCACGGATCAGGCCCGTCAGCAGCTGATCCTACAGCGTGGTGAGATCTTGCGGCACATTGCCGAACTTGCGCAGCAGTGTGGCGTCGCCGAATTCGCCGGTCATGGGATCGCCGCTGCGGCTGAACGCGATCGCGCCGATGTGACCGGCACCGCGCGACAAGATTTCGGCGCGCCGCAACGCGGCCGCCGAACTCTGGCACTCCTCTGCGGCGCCCGCGACGGGCGATCCGTCAGCATCGATCAGGAAGGGCATTGCAACGTAGTAGGTCACATCCGACATGGCGTTGCTCCGATGTTGAACTCAGGCGGCGCTGCTCTTGCTCCGCATCTTGCTGAGCGAGGTCTCCGGAATGCAGCCGGCGGAAATCGCCGCCTGCAATTCCGCCAGCTCGGCTTCCAGATATTCATTGGCCATGATCAGCGCCTTGATGGTGCTGCGCAGATTGCCGTCGCACATCGCGATCGCCTGATCGCAGGCTTGTTCATAATGGCTGTTGTCGAGAAGGGCGGTTGCCGACATCTGCGTTGTCCTTCTGCCTTTTCCTTGGCGTTTTCCCTGGCCTGTCTGGAGCCGGGACGTCCTGAATGTTCCTATTTTGTTCTTTTTGAGTCAAGCGAATTCAGATACGGCGAGCCACCGCGAAAGATCGGCGGAGGGCTCAGGCGATGATGTCGGGCGTGATCTGGTCTTCGATGAACGCGATGCGATCGCGCAACAAGAGCTTACGCTTCTTCAACCGCTGTAACCGCAACAGGTCGGGCGCGGGCGATTGATGCAGTGCATCGATCGCCGCATCGAGATCTCGGTGTTCCTGCTGCAACCGGGTGAGCTCGACTTCGAGCTCACGCTCGTTTTCATTGGTCATGTCTGCGGTGGCCGAAAACCGATAGGCGTGAGATCTGGGCTGTGGATGCCCTGTGGAAATTATCGTCCTTGCGCGGCGTGACCGCAAGCGATCTGCGGCCATTGCCCGCCTATCTCCCGCAACATATTTCTGCGAGTCGCTGCGTCGCTGCGCAGGCGCATTGATATCATGGATTTTTCTTGCGTGGTTCCTTACTCACGCTTCGTTACATATGAATTTTCAAAAATGACGCCGCGACGACGGATACCCATCGACAGAACGAATCGGTGATGTACAGTCTCTCGTCCGGATCGAATCCTGAGGTTCAACCCTACCGAGGAGGTTTCGAATGACAATTCAGGCACATCTTGTTGAATTGGAACGGAAGCACAAACTTCTCGAAAACGAATTGCACGAAGCTCTCGTGCACCTTTCAACAGACGACCTGCAAATTGTTGAGTTGAAGCGCCGGAAGTTGATGGTCAAGGACCAGATCGAGCGTCTGAAGCAAGGCGACACGCTCCACTAGTGACCCCCGTAACAGCGTAGAGTTGATCGTACCCTTTCAAGCGGGGATGAGTGCCTTTGCGCTCACCCCTGCTGCAATGTGCGTCGTGCAAATTATGCGCGGCGCCTAGATGTCTGCGAGTTCGGCGACGTGATCGGCGATCGCAAGCGACGACGTCAGTCCCGGCGATTCGATGCCGAACAGGTTGATCAAGCCTGCGACGCCGTGATCGCGCGGGCCCTGCATCAGAAAATCCTGCGTGGCCACCGCCGGCGGCACGATCTTCGGGCGAATGCCTGAATAGCTCGGCATCAACGCCCCGTCGGGCAGCGTCGGCCAGTATTTACGGATCGCGGGATAGAAGCGCTCGGCGCGTGACGGATCGACCTCGTAATTGATCGTCTCGATCCACTCGACGTCAGGGCCGAAGCGGGCCTGCCCTGCCATGTCCAGCGTCAGGTGCACCCCTAACCCGCCGGGCTCGGGCACCGGGTAGATCAGGTGCGAGAACGGCGCCCTTGCATTGCAGCTGAAGTAATTTCCCTTGGCAAGATAGGCCGGCGGAATCCGGTCCAGCGGTATGCCGTCGATGTTGCGCGCCACCGTCGTTGCCGAGAGCCCCGCAGCATTGATGAGCAGGTCGCATTGCAGCGTCATCGGCGCCTCGCCGCCAGCCTCGATCTCGATACCGCCGGCGGCTGCCTTGGCACGGACCAGTGGCGTGTGGAACGCGAAGGCCGCGCCGGCCTCCTCGGCTTCGCCGCGCAGCGAGAGCATGTAGGCGTGGCTGTCGATGATGCCGGTCGACGGCGACAGCAGCGCGGCGTCACAGGCGAGCGCCGGCTCCAGCGCGCGTGCGGCCTCGCCCGAAAGCAGCTGCATGTCGAGCACGCCGTTGGCCTCGGCATGTGCCTTGATCGATTGCAGCTTCTCCGTCTCTTTCGCGCTGGTCGCGACGATCAGCTTGCCGCAATTTTTGTGCGGGATGCCGCGCTCGGCGCAGTAGCGGTAGAGCGCGTGCTTGCCGCCGACGCACATGCGCGCCATCCAGCTGCCGGCGCGGTAGTAGATGCCGGCATGGATCACCTCGCTATTGCGTGACGAGGTGATGGTGCCGATGGCCTCGGCTTCCTCGAGCACGATGACCTCGCGTCCAGCCTGCGCGAGCCGCCGAGCCACCGCGAGCCCGACCACGCCGGCTCCGATGACGACGCAATCGACTTTATCCATGGTCGTGCAGGACGTCCGCTGGAAGCGCCGGTGGCAGCGGCTCTGGAATCGAGGGCGCGCGGCCGTTCTCCGTTAAGGAAGCATTTATCATGTCAGGGCAATTGCCGTATTTCGCGTCAAATTTTTCCGTTGCACGTACAGGCGTTTACCCGATCCAAACCCGTGAAGCCAGACAATCCGACGTTGAAATCGCGGGTGGCTGATGGCTGAGAAGAACTGGCACGTGGGCAGCACGCTTCCGATCGCTGTGCAGGCCATCCTGTGCCTGGCCGGCGCGGTCGCGCCCGCACGCGCCTTTGCGCTGTCGGACAGCTTCACCGCTCCAGGTGATCTCGCCAAGCTCGATCCCAGCGTGATCTGGGAAGTCCTGATCGCGGGCATCGTCGTCTGCTCGTTCCTCGCCGCGATCGCGCTGTGGATCCATTCCTCGCTGCGCCGGACCAGGCGCTTGCAGCTGCGGCGCAATGCCTTCGTCTCCTCCGCCATGAACAATCTCAACCAGGGCGTGGTGATGACGGACGCGCAGCGGCGCGTCATCTTCTGCAACGACCGCTATCTCGATATCTATGGCCTGACGCGGTCGGATGTCCGGGCCAACATGAATGGCTACGAACTCCTCGCGCTGCGACGCAAGCGCGGGGTGCTCGGCGGCGCCTCCGACGACGAGTTCTACGAGAAGGCGGCAAGCAGCAACGGTTTGATCACCGAATTGCCGGATGGACGGGCCATCCTGGTGAAATTTCACGTGCTGCCGAACGGCGGCTCGGTGGCGACGCATCTCGACGTCAGCGAACAGCGCAGGCTGTCGCAGCAGCTCGCCTCCACCAAGCAGTTCCTGGAAACGGTGCTGGACCACGTGCCGGCCTGTGTTGCCGCGAAGAACATCGAGGACGGCTGCTACATCTTTGCGAACACCGCCTATGAGTGCTTCTGGGGCTTCTCGCGGGATCATGTCGTCGGCAAGAATGCGCGCGAGCTGTTTGCGCCAGCGTCAGCGGCCAGCATCGAGGCGGCCGACCGGGCGGCGCTCAATTCGCCGGACGGCCAGTTCCGCAACGAATTCGAGGTCGAGCGTGGCGCGGAGCGGCGCATGGTCGCCTCGATCCGGATCGCGGTCCGCAATGAAAGCAATCGGCCCGGATTCTTGCTGCTGGTCTTCGAGGACATCACCGACCGCCGCTCACTGTCGCAGGAGCTGGAGAGCACCAAGAAGTTCCTCGAACTCGTGGTCGACAACATCCCGGTGGCGCTGATCGTCGAGCAGGTCAAGGATGGCCGCTATCTGCTCGCCAACCGCAGCGCCGAGACGATTCTCAACCGCAGGCGCGAGGAGGCCACGGGCCTGACCGCCGCCGATATCTTCAATCCCAAGGAAGCCAAGCTGATCATCGCGCGCGACGAGGCCGCGATCAAGAAGCGCGGGATGATCACCGAGGAGCATCCGATCTCCACCAAGGACGGCCTGCGGCTGTTCCTGACCCGCCGCGCCACTGTGCTCAGCGATGCCGGCGAGCCGCAATATCTGATCAAGACCCACGAGGACGTCACCGATCGCCGGCAGACCGAGTCGCGCATGGCGCATATGGCCTATCACGACGGCCTCACCGACCTGCCGAATCGCGCCGCCTTCCTCCAGGCGCTGACCCAGATGATCGAGGCCTGCGAAGGCACCGGCGAGGAGTTCGCCGTCCTCTGCGTCGACCTCGACGGCCTCAAGGAGGTCAACGATGTCTTCGGCCATGCGCTCGGTGACAAGCTCCTGATCGAGGTGGCCCAGCGGCTCCAGGATTCGGCGCGCGGCGGCGTGGTGGCGCGCCTGTCCGGCGACGAGTTCGGCCTCATCATCGATGGCAAGCAGCCGGAGGCGGGTCTGGCGCTGGCGCAGCAGCTCGGTGAGGCCGTCGCCCGGGAATTCCAGATCGACGGCCGAGCGGTCCGTGCTGGCGCCACCACCGGCATGTCGATCTTCCCCCACAATGGCGCTGATGGCGCCTCGCTGCTTGCCAATGCCGGCGCGGCGCTGTTCCGCGCCAAGCAGAAGTCGCGCGGCACGATCAGCCTCTACCAGCCGGAGATGGACCAGCAGATCCGCGACCGCCGCGTGCTGCACCAGGACCTCTCGATGGCGATCAAGAATGGCGAGCTCTCGCTCGCCTTCCAGCCGCAGGGCGCCGCCGGCCACAGCGTCGCCGAGAGCGAGATCATCGGCTTCGAAGCATTGGCGCGCTGGCAGCATCCGGTGCGTGGCCAGGTTTCGCCGGCCGAATTCATCCCGATCGCGGAAGAGAGTGGCCTGATCGTCGAGATGGGCGAGTGGATCCTGCGCGAGGCCTGCCGCGAGGCGGCGTCCTGGCCAAAACCGCTCCAGGTCGCGGTCAATCTGTCGCCGGCGCAGTTCATGCATGGTGACGTGGTCGGGCTGGTCCATTCGATCCTGATCGAGACCGGCCTTGCACCCGGCCGGCTCGAGCTCGAGATCACCGAGGGTGTGCTGATCGAGGACTTCGACCGCGGCCTTGCGCTGCTGCGCCGGCTGAAGGCGCTCGGCGTGCGGATCTCCATGGACGATTTCGGCAGCGGCTATTCCTCGCTGAGCTATCTCCAGGCGTTTCCGTTCGACAAGATCAAGATCGACCGCGCCTTCATCATCAATCTCGGCCGCAATCCGCAATCGGCGGCAATCGTGCGCGCGGTGATCGATCTCGGTCACGGCCTCGAAATGTCGATCATCGCCGAGGGCGTCGAGACCCTCGACCAGCTCGCCTTCCTTGCCAAGGAGGGCTGCGATGGCGTGCAGGGCTATCTGCTCGGCAAGCCCTTGCCGATCGGGAAATATGCAGGCCTCGTCGGCCGTGCTGAGGTCATGGAGCTTGCGCTCAAGACCGGCTAATGATGGGGCGCTTCGCTCCTTCTCGACGGCCTTATGGCGGATTACGACCTTGCGATCATCGGCGGCGGCCTGAACGGTGTCAGCCTCGCGCGCGATGCGGCTGGCCGTGGCCTGAGGGTCATCCTGTTCGAGCAGGGCGATCTCGGCGCCGGCGCGTCGTCGGCGACGCCGCGGCTCATTCATGGCGATCTGTCGGTTCTGGAACGGCGCGGCTTCTGGCGGGTGCGGCGGGCACTGGCGGAGCGCCGGACCTGGCTCAGGATCGCGCCGCATCTGGTCCGGCCGATGCACTTCGTCATCCCCGCCCATTCCGAGGAGCGCCCGCCATGGCTGCTGCGTGCCGGCCTGTTGCTTTATGACAGCCTCTCCAGCCGGAATGGGCTGCCTGTCGCGACGACCCTCGACATCACGCATCATCCGGTCGGCAACGCGCTGAAGCGTCCGTTCGGTACGGCGTTCCAATATTCGGACTGCGTCGTCGATGATTCCCGCCTGGTGGTGCTCACGGCGCTCGATGCCGCCGAACGTGGGGCGGTGATCCGAACCGGGGCGCGCTGTGTCCGCGCCGACCGAACCGACACCTGGCGGCTTGTGGTGGTCGATCGTGGCCACCGCCGCACGATCACGGCCCGGGCCCTGGGCAACGCCACCGGCGCCTGGGCGCCGATGGTCGCGGAGACGGTGCTGCGGCAGCCGCAGCCCGCCATGGCCGCCACGCAGATGAGCCAGATCATCGTGCCGCGGCTGTTCTATTCCGATAACGTCTACGTTTTCCAGAACAACGATGGACGACTGATCTTTGCCCAGCCCTTCGAGCGCGACTTCACCCTGATCGGCACGGTGACGCACGACTTCACCGGCGATCCCGCGATCGTAGCGATGCCGGGAGCCGACATCAGCTATCTCTGCGAGGCGGCCAGCCGCTATTTCCGCGAGCGCGTGACCCCGACCGACGTGGTCCGGACGGTCTCCGGTGTCAATCTGACGCTGGCGTCCGTGCGGCAACGCGATGGCACGACCCTGTTCCACGCGCGCCGGCGCGAGGCGCCGCTGATTACGATGTTCGGCGGCGACGTCACGACGTCGCGCCTGCGCGCGGAGCGAGCGATAACGAAGCTGACGCCGTTCTATCCGATGTCGCCGCGTTGGACCGCCGGCGCGGCGCTACCGGGCGGGGACTTTGCCTGGGATCGTTTCGACACCGAGGTCGACCTCGCGCGAGACCGCTGGCGCTTTCTTTCGGAGCCGCAGGCCCAGCGCCTGGTCGCGGCCTATGGCTCGCGCCTGCCGGCGGTGCTCGGCGAGGCGAAGACCCGTGAAGAACTTGGCCCCGCCTTCGGTCCCGAACTGACCGGCGCCGAAGTACGTTACCTGATGAACCATGAATGGGCGCGCTTCTCCGACGACATCCTGTGGCGCCGTTCCAAGCTCGGCCTGACCATGCCCGCGGCGGATCGCGACGCGCTGGCCTCGTTCATGTCGGATGTGAACGATCAGTCCCGAACCGGTTGAGCTAGGGACGATCGGCCGCTAGCGTGCGGCGGAATTGGGGTTGGCAGGGAACATGACGGACGAGTTGCCCAGAACAAACGCCGCGGTCAATGCGACCAGCGGAGATCAACATCCGGCGGCCGGGCAGCCGTTGCTGCGCATCGAGGGCGTCGCCAAGACGTTCGGGACGTTCCGTGCCGTGGACGGCGTGTCGCTCGACATCAGGGCCGGCGAGTTTTTCGCGCTGCTTGGTCCGAGCGGCTGCGGCAAGACCACGCTTTTGCGCATGCTCGCCGGCTTCGAGGCGCCGGACGAGGGGCGCATCCTGCTCGGGGGTCAGGATATCGCGCAGGCCTTGCCGCACGAGCGTCCGATCAACATGATGTTCCAGAGCTACGCGCTGTTTCCGCATCTGTCGGTGCGCGACAACATCGCCTTCGGCCTGAAGCGTGCCGGCATGGCGCGCGCCGACATCGCCTCGCGCGTGGCGGAGATGGTCGCACTGGTGAAGCTCGAGGGACTTGAGAAGCGCAAGCCCGACCAGCTCTCCGGCGGCCAGCGCCAGCGCGTGGCGCTGGCCCGTGCGCTGGCCCGCCGACCGCAGCTCCTGCTGCTCGATGAGCCGCTCGCAGCTCTCGACAAGAAGCTGCGCGAGAGCACGCAAGCCGAGCTGATGGAGCTGCAGCGCCGGCTCGGCATGACCTTCATCATCGTCACCCACGACCAGGAGGAGGCGATGACGATGGCAAGCCGGATCGGCGTGATGAATGCCGGCAAGCTGGCGCAGGTCGCGAGCCCGCGCGAACTTTACGAGGCGCCGCGCTCGCGCTGGATCGCGGAGTTCGTCGGCGACGTCAATTTGTTCGAGGGCGAGTTCAAGCTGCGCGACGGTCATCGCCTCGTCATTGCCACGCGCGAGGCCGGGACTTTGGTTGCGGCCGAGCCGCGCGAGCGGGTGAGCGAGGCGAAATTGTCGGTCGCGATCCGGCCCGAGAAGGTCAAGCTCTCGCGCCGCGGTCCGGTGTTTGAGGCCGGTCGTGAAACGGCGATCAACAGTCTGGACGGTGTGATCGCCGACATCTGCTATCTCGGCGGTATCACCACCTATAAGGTGAAGCTCGACGACGGCGGAATGGTGCAAGCTTCAGTCGTCAACAGCGCGCGTCTCGACGTCGACGCCTACAGCGTGAACCAGAACATCGTCGCCTGGTTCACGCCCGACGACTGCGTGGTGTTGCCGTCATGAGCGGACGCCGCATCTTCGCGCGGCCGGCGCGCTTTGCTGCCATCGCGCCTTACATCTGGATGGTGCTGTTCTTCCTGGTGCCGTTCGCCTTCGTGCTGAAGATCAGCCTGTCGCAGACGGCGATTGCGCAGCCACCCTACGAGCCCGTGTTCGACCTGGCGGCGGGATGGGAAGCGCTGAAGACGGCGCTTGCTGCGTTGTCGATCGATAATTTCAGGCTGCTGATCTCCGACGACATCTATGTATTCGCTTATGTGCGCAGCCTCACCGTCGCGGTCACGGCGACCGCGCTCCTGCTCCTGATCGGCTACCCCATCGCCTATGGCATGGCGCGGCTGCCCAAGCGCTGGCAGGCGGTGGCGATGGTGCTGGTGATCGTGCCGTTCTGGACCTCGTTCCTGATCCGCATCTATGCCTGGATCAACATCCTCCAGCACGATGGCTTGCTCAACCAGATCCTGCTGGCACTGCATCTGGTCAGCCAGCCCGTCGTGTGGCTCTCCACCGACAGCGCAATGTATATCGGCATCGTCTATTCCTATCTGCCGTTCATGATCCTGCCGCTCTACGCCACGCTCGCCAAGATGGAGCCGGCGCTGGAGGAGGCGGCCGGCGATCTTGGCGCGCCGCCCTGGCAGGTGTTCTGGCTCGTCACCTTCCCGCTGTCGCTGCCCGGCGTCGGCGCCGGCGTGCTCTTGTGCTTCATTCCCATCGTCGGCGAGTTCGTCATTCCGGACCTTCTCGCGGGCTCCAACGCGCTGATGATCGGCCAGACCCTCTGGCTCGAATTCTTCACCAACAAGGACTGGCCGGTCGCGTCCGCGGCGGCCATCGTGCTGCTGGTGGTCCTGCTGGTGCCGCTGCTGCTCTACGAGCGGCTTCAGAAGCGGCAGCTGGAACAGGGGCGCTGAGACGATGCGCAAGCTCTCCCGTCTCTCCCGCTTCAACATCGCCTCGCTCGCGCTGGGGCTGGCGTTCCTTTACCTGCCGATCCTCATCCTCGTCATCTATTCCTTCAATGCCTCGCGCCTGGTGACGGTGTGGGGTGGCTGGTCGCTGCGCTGGTATCACGAGTTCTTCAACGACCGCCCCATGATCGAGGCGGCCTTGATGAGTCTGCGGGTTGCGGTCTCGTCCGCGACCATTGCCACGCTGCTCGGCACGCTCGCCGCGGTCGCGCTGTCGCGCGGCGAGCGGTTTCGCGGCCGGACGCTGTTCTCCGGCATGCTCTATGCGCCGCTGGTGATGCCGGAGGTGATCACCGGATTGTCGCTGCTGCTGCTGTTCGTCGCGCTCAATGCCGAGCGCGGCTTCTGGACGGTGACGATCGCCCACACAACGCTGACGATGTGCTTCGTCGCCGTGGTCGTGCAGTCCCGTCTCGGCTCGCTCGATCGTTCGCTGGAGGAGGCCGCGATGGATCTCGGCTGCGATCCTGTCCGCGCCTTCGTGGCCGTCACGCTGCCGCTGATTGCGCCGGCAATCGTCGCCGGCTGGATGCTGGCATTCACGCTGTCGTTGGACGATCTCGTGATCGCGAGCTTCACCACCGGCCCCGGCTCGGCGACGCTGCCGATCCGGATCTACTCCGAGGTGCGGCTGGGGGTGAAGCCAGAGATCAACGCGATCTGCACGCTGGTGATCGCCCTGATCGCGGTCGTCATCGTCGTCGCCTCGCTCGCCTCGAAGCTGTCGAGCTCACAGGGCGAGAGCGCGGCGCCGCTGTGAGCCGATCGTCATTGCGAGCGAAGCGAAGCAATCCAGAAATGCCCCCGCGGAAACACTCTGGATTGCTTCGTCGCTACGCTCCTCGCCATGACGAAGGGCTGTTACGACTTCACCGCACCCGCTGTGAGCCCGCCCACCATGTAGCGGCGGAAGGCGTAGTAGACCGCGGCCGGCGGCAGCGCATAGATGAAGCCGGTCGTCATCAGCAGCTCCCATGGCGAGTCGTCGGCGGCGAGGAAATTGCCGAGCGCGACGGGGAGGGTGATCTCGCGGTCGTTCGAGAGCAGCAGGAATGCGTAGAGATATTCGTTCCAGGCGAGCAGCACCGCATAGGTGCCGATCGCGACCAGCGACGGCATCATCAGCGGCAGATAGACCAGGCGGAAGATCTGCAGCGTCGTGGCGCCATCCATGACGGCGGCTTCATCCAGCTCGACCGGCAGCTTGTCGGAGGCCTGCTTGAGCACCCAGATCGCATAGGGGCTGGCGATCGTCACCATGGCCAGGATCAGCGACCAGTGATTGTTGAGCAGACCGTAATTGCCCATGGTGCGGTACATCGGCACGGCGAGGAACGCTGCAGGGATGAAATAGGTGAAGAGCGCGAGGTTCAACACCATGCGTCCGCCCGGCACCTTCAGCCGCGAGATCGAGAACGCCGCTGCGGTCGCGATGAACAGGGTCAGCACGCCGACGGACGCCGCGATCAGCGTCGAATTCCAGAACTGGACGTAGAAGTCGCGCAGGAAATAATGCTGCTGCTTGAACACGATCTCGAAGTTATGCAGCGTCGGATGATCCGGCCACAGCTTGCCCGAGAACGCGTCTTCTTTCGGGGAGATCGCGAACAGGAACATGTGATAGATCGGGATCATCGTCCACAGAAAGACAGGGATGCCGATCAGCAGCAGCCGCGCTTCGACCGCGACTTCGCGCAAGGAGGGGAGCTTCATCGCGACAACCGTTTCATCATGAAGTACACGAGCGGCAGGACGAACGGCATCGCGCAGACGATCGACGCCATGGCCAGCGAGAGCTGGTCGAGCCGGAGATAGCGGATGCCGAGCGTCGACAGCACGTGCGTGAGGTCGGCCGGGCCACCGCCGGTGAGCAGATAGACGCTGTTGAAGTCGCCGAGCGTCCAGATCATCGAGAGCAGCGTGCAGGTGACGTAGAGCGTCTGCATCGACGGCCAAGTGATGTAGCGGAATTTCTGCCACCAGCTCGCGCCGTCGACCTCGGCGGCCTCGAACAGATCGTGGGAGATCGCAAGGCGGCCGGTGATCAGGATCAGCGTCCAGAACGGTAGCGACTTCCAGATGTGCACGGCGATCGCCATGGTCAGCGCCACGGTCGGATCGTTCAGCCAGTTCGGGCCGTCGTCGCCGGTGAGGGTGAAGATGAAGTGGTTGATCATGCCCCATTCGGGATTGAGCATGAAGCGTACCGACAGGATGGTCGGGATCGACGGCACCGCCCAGGGCAGGATGAAGATCACCGAGAGCCATTTGATCCAGGCGCGCTGCTGGGCGAAGAAGCCGGACAGGAACAGCGCGATCAGCATCTTGATGTTGATGCCGATGACCAGGAAGATCAGCGTGTTGACCGCGGCGCGCGCGAAGATCGGGTCGTTGTACAGCGCGACATAGTTCGCCGGCGCGCGCGCCAGCCACAGCCCGTAGCCGACGGGATAGACGACGAAGGCGAGGAAAACGAGCAGATAGGGCGCGAGCAGTACGATGCCCCAGACCTGCGCCGGGGTCAGCCGCGACGACAGGGGCGGGCCGGGGATTGCCTGATCGCCAGAGAGCGTGATCGCCATTCTTTTCGGTCTCTTCAAAGAGAAGCCGGCCGCGAAACGCGGCCGGTGTTGTTCTTATACCTTTCCCCGCAACGCGGGGAGAGGGGCGGATGACTTAACCCGCGACCTGCTTGATGCGGGCGATCAGTTCGTCGACGGCCTTGTCGACCGGAACCTTCTCGCTCACCACCCGGTTCATCGCCTTCGCCCACACGTTCTCGTTGTTGAGGATCGTGAACTTCCAGTTCTTGGTGAAGTCGAACGCGGCGGTGCCGCCCTTGAACTGCGTGTAGACCGCCTTGCGGTGCTTGTCAGCCTGCCAGAACGGGCTTTCCTGGCTTTCCTTCGTCACCGGGAACCAACGGCCCAGTGCGCCCTCGATATAAGGACGGACGTTCTCTTCCTGGAGCAGGAAGCTGATGAACTGCTTGGCCTCGGCCTTGTTCTTGGCCGCGGTGAAGACCAGCCCGGTCTTGACGTCGGAGCGGTAGCGGATGGTCGAACCATCCGGCGCCTTGGGGAAGGACGCCGTGATGATGTCCTGTTCATAGGCCTTCTTGCCGGCGTCGCGCTGTTCTTGGGTGAGAGCCTGGTTCTGCGAGTCCTCGAACCACTTCGCCGCGATCGAGATCGTGAAATTGTGGGTCATCACGATGGTCTTGTTGTGGAAGGCGACGTTGTTGTCAGGATCCTTCCAGGTCGTCGAGGAGGGCGGCGTGCAACCCTTGATGTAGGTGTCGGTGTAGTCCTTCATCGCCTTGATCAGGTTCTCGCGGACCTTGGGATCATCGACCAGCAGCTTGCCGTCGTCGTCAACCAGCTTGACGTGGTAGGCGTCCATGAAGGTGTAGAACGACTGGAAGGCGTCGGTGGATTCCACGCCCATCGGCTGGCCGACGGCATAGATGCGCTGGCCGGTCGCCTTGCGGATCGCCGGCTGCACCTTGTCGCACCAGAACGTCCAGTAGCCCGTCCAGTCGGTCGGAATGTCGCTCTGCTTGAAGCCGGCCTTCTCCAGCATGTCGTTCCAGATCTGGACGTGCATGCTCTGCTGCTTCAGCGGGAAGCCGTAATAAGCCTTCTTCTTGGTCACGTCGTTGTAGAGGATCGACGCGTCCAGCGTGTTCTGCACGAACCGGCCCTTGATCGGCTCCATGACATCCGTGAGGTCCTCGAGCTTGCCCTCGTAAGCCCACTTGCCCTGTGCTTGCACGTCATACGAGTCGGAATAGGCGACATCGGGCACGGTGCCGGCATCGAGCGCGGCGACCGTCTTCGGAATCATGTCCTGGATCGCGTACTGCGACAATTCGACCTTGATGCCGGTCTTGGCTTCGAACTTCTTGATCGTGTCGATCAACGCGTCGTCTTCGGAGCGATAGAAGCCCTTGCCCCACCAGACCGTAATCGTCTTCTGCTGCGCAAAGGCGGGTGCAGTGGCCGCAAACAGCCCAACCGCAGCGACCGCCAATGATACTGCGCCAATAACCTTGGATCTCACGTTTTTCTCCCTCAAACGGCCGGTGTTTTTAACCGGTCGTATAAAACACTAGCGCATGGCGGAAGTCTGATCTAGCGCCATCTTGTCAGACCAATGTCGTGGGGATAGAGCCTCGCGGAGATGCTTAATGCGCGCATCGATCCAATCGCCGCATCAATTCGCGGCAATCAATTCGCCTTGTGCGTTCTGGCTTGGCCTGACAATGCGCAGCTGCTCGCCGCCAGCGAAAGGCGTTTTAGGCAGTATGAGGACTGAACGCAACGCAACCCGCTCGCAAGGCAGCGGTGCTCTGGCTGCAGGGCCAAAAATGTCTCTGTGAAACGGGCGGATTGATCCGAGGAACTCCGGTTCGACAGGGAACGTCTTGCCCCGCTCTGCCGGCGAGCTATCAGCGTTTCCGCTTCAGACCCGTCGCTGCTGTGTTCGAACTTGCCTCGGCGGATCGGGACCGCGGCTTGCCTTGCCCGCTCGTCCGGAAAGGAGAGCGCCATGCCTCGAGCAGCATCTTGAGAAATTGGCTGGCATGAGGGGATAGTGTCGCCCCGCGCCTGCGCACGATTCCGATCGTCCGCGACACTTCCGGCTCGATCAACCGAATGGTGTGAATGATCGGATGGCCGGCGGCGGGCGTCGCGAGTTTCGGTAGCACGGCGATGCCGAGTCCCGCTTCGACCAGGCCAAGCGAACCGGAGAGATGCGCGACTTCATAGGACCAGTTCAGCTGCAGGCCGTGTCGCGCCAGCGCATTGTCGATCAACGCGCGATTGCCGCTGTTGCGACCGACGGTGATGACCCGGTGCGGCACGATCTCCGACCAACTGACTTGTTTGCGCGATGCCAACGGATGGTCATGACGGCAGGCCAGGACGAAAGGATCCTCAACCAGTTTCTCAAATTCAATCTCGGCATGCGAAGCACCAATGAAATTGATGCCGAAGTCGGCTTCGCCGCGCGCCACCGCTTCCAATCCCTCATTGGCGCCGATGTCCAGAATCCGGATGCGAATGCGCGGATACGCTTCGGCAAACCGGCCGATCGCTCGCGGCAGGAAATAGAACACTGCTGTCGGCACCGCAGCCACCGAGACCAAGCCTGAACTTCGCGCGCCGATATCATGGATGGCGAGCACCGAGGTCTCAAACTCGTCGATGAGGCGACGCACCTTCGGCAGGAAGTCGCGGCCGGTCATGGTGAGATTGACGTGGCGCGTCGACCGCTCGAGCAACGGCGCACCGAGGCTTTCTTCCAGCTTCTGAATGCGTCGGCTGAGCGCTGGTTGAGACAGGTTCAGCGCCTTGGCGGTCCGGACAAAGCTTCCCGTCTCCGCGACGGTGATGAACGCCTTGAGGTCGAGCAGTTCTGCGTTCATGGCAGGACCCCCATTATTTCTGTAACCGAAATAATACCTCAGATATTTGCATTTCACAAAAGAGTTCAGAGGGAGGATGCTTCGGTTCGGGCGAAGATGACGCCGAACGGAAGAACTCCATGAACGATCAGATTGCCATTCCCTGTGTGGTCATGCGCGGCGGCACCTCGCGCGGGCCGTTTTTCCTGGCCCGCGATCTTCCGGCCGACCCCAGGTCGCGCGACGCGGTCCTGTTGTCTGTGATGGGAGGTGGGCACGATCTTGGAATCGATGGAATCGGCGGCGGCAATGCCGTTATCAACAAGGTCGCGATCATCGGACCGGCAACGGTGCCCGGCGCCGACGTTGACTACCTGTTTGCCCAGGTACGTGTTCGTGAAGGGATCGTCGATACCTCGCCGAACTGCGGAAACATGCTGGCGGCGGTGGGACCGTTCGCAATCGAGGCCGGCCTGGTCGCCGCGACCGCAGATCGCACCCATGTCCGCATCCACAATGTCAACACCGGCAAGCTGATTGATGCGACCGTTGCCACCCCCGGAGGGCGGGTGACTTACGAGGGCGAGGCGCGGATCGACGGCGTACCGGGAACGGCCGCGCCCATCGAACTGTCATTCCCTAACGCGGCCGGCGCACGCACCGGTCGCCTGCTGCCGACGGGACGTCCGATCGACCGCATCGAAGGAATCGATGTGACCTGCATCGACGCGGCGATGCCGGTCATGCTGGTCCGCGCGTCGGATCTGGGATGGACCGGCCGTGAGACACCTTCGGAGTTCGCCGACAGCGGCTTCCGCGCGCGTCTCGAGAACTTGCGCATCGAGGCCGGCCGCCGGATGGGTTTTCCAAATTCCGCGACAATGGTGATCCCAAAACCGGTTCTGATTGCGTCTGCGGGAGAGGCGACGTTGAACACCCGGTACTTCATGCCGCATGACTGCCATGGCGCGCTGGCGGTGACCGGCGCTGTCGCGATCGCGACTGCGTGCCTCACGCCCGGAACGATCGCTGCAGAGATGGTGGGATCGCTGGCGCCGCCGGTGCCGATCACGCTCGCTCATCCCTCCGGCCAGCTCGTGGTTCGGCTGGAGCCCGGTCCGGTCGCCCGGGTGCAGCGGACAGCCCGGCGGATCTTCGAGGGGCACGTCTTCGCCCGCCGGTCGCATGTGCCTCATTCGGTCTTGGCGGCCTGAAGCCCGCCGCCTCCGCAGCCATCAAGAAGATCAGAGCCATGGGAGAAACGAGAATGCACAAGCAAGCGCTGGTTGGACACCCGAACACCGAGGCGCGGAAGCCATTCTACCGGATTCTCTACGTCCAGGTGCTGATCGGTCTCCTGCTGGGCGTCCTCACGGGCCATTTCTGGCCTGAATTTGGTGCGGCGCTGAAGCCCTTCGGAGACGGCTTCGTCAAGCTGGTCAAGATGATGATCGCGCCGATCGTGTTCTGCACCATCGTCAGCGGCATCAACAGCATCAGCGATTCCCGCGAGGTCGGCCGCACGCTGGTGAAATCCATGGCGCTGTTCTACCTGCTGACCGTGCTCGCGCTGCTGGCCGGGCTGATCGCCGTATCGCTGATCCAGCCGGGCGCGGGCATGCATGTTTCCGTCAATACGCTGGACCCGTCGGTGGCTGCGAAATTCACCAAGCAGGCAGGTGCGACCGGATTTGCGGACTTCATGCTGCACATCATCCCGCATTCGTTCTTTGGAGCGTTTGCCGATGGCGAAGTGCTGCCGGTGCTACTGATCTCCATCCTGATCGCCTTTGGCTTAAGCCGCGCCGGCGATGGGGGTGTCGTGGTGACAAAGGCAGTCGCCTCGTTCTCTCACGTGCTGTTTGTATCTTTCGGCTTCATCATGAAACTCGCTCCGCTCGGCGCCTTTGGGGCCATGGCGTTCACGGTAGGCCGCTACGGCATCCGCTCGATTGGTTCGCTCGGACTGCTGATCCTGACATTCTATATCGCTTGCTCCGTCTTCGTGGTCGTCGTGCTTGGTACGCTGGCGCGGCTGAACGGCTTCAGCCTGTGGAAGACCATCCGCTACTTCAGGGAAGAACTGCTGATCGTGCTCGGCACGTCGTCGTCGGAGCCGGCGCTGCCTGGCGCGCTGCGCAAGCTGGAGCAGCTCGGATGCCGGAAAGGCGTGTCAGGGCTCGTGTTGCCGATGGGCTACTCTTTCAATCTGGACGGCAGCGCCATTTATCTCACCTTGGCTTCCATCTTCATTGCGCAGGCCTGTGACATTCACCTGTCATGGGGGCAGATCGCCGCGATGCTCGGACTGATGCTCCTGACGTCCAAGGGGGCAGCCGGCGTCACTGGCAGCGGCTTCGTCGCGCTTGTCGCGACCCTCTCCGTGATGCCGGATTTGCCCGTGACCGGCGTGGCACTGCTTGTCGGCATCGACCGCTTCATGTCGGAGGCGCGGGCGCTGACCAGCATGATCAGCAACTGTGTCGCGTCCATCACCGTTTCGCTGTGGGAGGACGCCTGTGACCGCGAGGTGCTGGCCCGTGAACTGGGACAGAGCGGCACGGTCACGGCCGCGGCCGGGACGAAGATGGGGGAGGCAGCGCTGGTGCGGGAGGACAAGAGCTGGATCTCGACGACGCAATCGGCCGCTTGACGTAGCGTTTGCATGAAATCGATTGCAGTATTCGGCAGCCAAATCGAGCCCGTGGCCCGCAGGCTGCCGACCCCTAAGAGAGCGACGTTGATCACTCTAGTTGGATTTGGCGCTGTCCTTCGCATTCTCCGCCGTCGGCGATCCATCCTGCGCGGGGCGCTTTCCGCCCCCGGTGATGCGCTGCTTCAGGAGATCGAGGAAGGGAGACGCCGCAGGCGACTGGCGGATCAAGCTTTCGGGGTCAGGGAAAATCAGGGGATCGTCCCAGGGCCCCTGCACCATGAAGGGCAATTGAAAGCCGGACGTGGTGTTGAGGCTCGCCACGCCCTTCATGTCGTATTCGCGCGTCGGCACCGAGGCGGTGCCGGTCATCGTGATCTTCGCCGCGGGCCCTTCGATGCGGATGTCCTCGGCGGTCGCGATCCCGTCGGCGAATTTCACCGCGATGGTGAGATTGTTATAAGGGGTCGAGCCGTTGCGGAAATTGCCGCCGCCGGACAGCGGCCGCCGCTCCAGACGCTTCAGCAGTTGCTCGGCGTTGAAGCCCGCGATCGCGCCGTCATGCCCGGTCACGGTAGCTGTCCCGTCGAGCGACTGCACGAGACCGAACGGACTCGAGCCGGAGGCGAGGAGAGAGACGTTGATGTTGCCGCGCCCCGAGAGCTTGCTGATGCCGAACAGCTCGGTGGCGCAGGCCTGCAGATCGACATCGGTGAACTGGAATTGCGCCTTGATGTCGGCGACGCTGTCGGCGCGCGCGATGCCGAACGAGCCCCTGGCGATGCCGCCAAAGATCTGGGCCTCGCCCACCGAGAGCGCCAGCGTGCCGTTGCGCAAATTGGCGCCGATCGCGGTGCGGCCGAGCTTCGAGGGACCGACCGTCAGCTTTGCCGCCGACAGGCGCATGTCGAGGTCGGTGGTCGATAATCCGTTGAGATCGAACAGCTGTCTGTTCCAGTCGCGCGCCCCGCTCGCGAGCAGGCGGAAGGTCGAGATATAAGGCGTGAAGTCGAGCGCGTCGGCGGCGAGCGTCGCCTGCAGCGTCTGCCGGCCGTTATTGGCGTAGGTCATGACGCCCTCGGCGGTATTGCCGTCGAGCTCGACGTTGACGTTGGTGAGCGCGATCGAGGCACCGACGACGTTGGCGCGCGCCTTCAGCGCGAAACGGCCGAAGCCGCCGCTGCCCGGCTGCGGCTGTCCGGTCCAGCGCAGGGCGTTGCGCAAGGACGGGCTGTCGATGGTGAGCGTGCCTTCCATCATCGGGCTGGTGCGATTGGCGACGCTGCCGTCGAAGGCGAGCTTGAGCGGCGCGCTCGCGATCCGCGCCTTCAACCCCGAGCGCTCGCCGGAGAGGGCAGCGACGAAATCGGAAAAGCTGATCGAGCCGTCGACGCGCTCGCCGCGCCAGTCGAACTGTCCGGTCGCGGCAAAGGAGCGCGAGATCGAGGGCCAGGCCAGCGACAGGTCGATGTCCTCGAGCTTCTCGGTGGCGTGCGTGGCGGCGTCCTCGTAATTGAGTACGCCGTCCTGGATTCTGATCTCGGAGAACGACACCTGGTTGTCGGCGCCGGGCTTCATGGTGCGTGCAATGGTCTGGATGAAGGGTGTCCAGTTGCTCTCGCCGTCCGGCTTCAGGCTGACATGGATGCGCGGCCGCAGCAGCGCCAGGTCGGCGATCTCGAATCGTTGCAGCAGCAGCGGCAGCAGCCGCAAATTGGCCGTGAGCACGTCGACATGGAGCGCGGGATCGTTGGCGCCGCCGCCCTTGAGACCGACGTCGCGGAAGGAGATGTAGCTCGCCGGCAGGACC
Organism: Bradyrhizobium sp. DN3; assembly: GCF_041357655.1. Classification (NCBI taxonomy): domain Bacteria; kingdom Pseudomonadati; phylum Pseudomonadota; class Alphaproteobacteria; order Hyphomicrobiales; family Nitrobacteraceae; genus Bradyrhizobium; species Bradyrhizobium sp. DN3. Next base: position 50,170 of record NZ_JAULLN010000032.1, read on the forward strand.
GAAATGTCGATATTGCCTGCGACACTGAGCTCGAGCCCGGTCACGTCGCGGATCTGCGCTTCCACCGCCTTGCGCAGCGCGTCACGGTTGATGAGCCAGGAGGTCGCGATCAGGGCTATCAGCGCCACGCCGAGCAGCGCCGCGATCGGCGTCCCGAGGCGCTTCATTCCTTGGGCCATGGTCAATGGCATGTCCTGATCGGGTTGGTCGTTGGAGCCAGAAGGGCGGGTCGGGAATCCTGCGTGCCCACGCCCAACCCCCGCAACTTGATGGGTTTTCTTGTCGCTTTCAAGGCCGCGGGCGATTCTGCCCACGGCGTGGGCAGCTTCTACCACCCAGGGGCGGAACGGAGAACCCCGTATCATTGACGGCCTCGGAGAATTTCGCCTAATAATCGCCGCCAATAAGGCGCGACGCCCGCAAGCCGAAGGTTCAGTCGAAGGTCATTTGCATGAACAAGGTCTATCCCGACGCCAAGTCGGCTCTCGACGGCATTCTCAAAGACAACATGATGATCATGTCGGGCGGCTTCGGCCTCTGCGGCATCGCCGAGGAGCTGTCGGACGCGATCCGGGAGTCCGGCGTCAAGGGCCTGACGGTGGTCTCCAACAATGCCGGCGTCGACGGCATCGGGCTCAGCCGCCTCTTGGAAACCCGGCAGATCAAGAAGATGATCTCGTCCTATGTCGGCGAGAACAAGCTGTTCGCCCAGCAATTCCTCGCCGGCGAGCTGGAACTCGAATTCAACCCGCAGGGCACGCTGGCCGAGCGCATTCGCGCCGGCGGCGCAGGCATCCCGGCCTTCTACACCAAGACCGGCGTCGGCACGCTGATCGCCGAAGGCAAGGAAGTGAAGGAGTTCGACGGTGAGAAGTATCTGATGGAGCGCGGCCTGTTCGCCGACCTCGCTATCGTGCATGCCTGGAAGGGCGACACCGCCGGCAACCTCATCTATCGCAAGACCGCTCGCAACTTTAACCCGATGATGGCGACCGCCGCCAGGATCACGGTGGCCGAGGTCGAGCATCTGGTTCCGGCCGGTGAACTCAATCCCGACCACATTCACACGCCCGGCATTTTCGTGAAGCGCATCGTCGAGGTCGGCACGGCCAAGAAGCGCATCGAGTTCCGCAACACCCGCCCGCGCACCAGCGCATGATCCGGAAAAGTGGAAGCCGGTTTTCCGATCAGATCATGCGCCACTAAAGAATCGACAGGAGCACAACGATGGCCTGGACCCGTGAACAGATGGCCGCGCGCGCCGCGAAGGAACTGCGCGACGGCTATTACGTCAATCTCGGCATCGGCATTCCGACGCTGGTCTCGAACTACATCCCCGACGGCATGGACGTCAGCCTCCAGAGCGAGAACGGCATGCTCGGCATGGGCCCGTTCCCCTATGAAGACGAGGTGGATGCGGACCTGATCAACGCCGGCAAGCAGACCGTGAGCGAGCTGCCCTCGACGTCCTATTTCTCGAGCGCCGATTCCTTCGGCATGATCCGCGGCGGCCACATGGATCTTTCGATCCTCGGCGCGATGCAGGTGGCCCAGAACGGCGATCTCGCCAACTGGATGATCCCCGGCAAGATGGTCAAGGGCATGGGCGGCGCGATGGACCTCGTCGCCGGCGTCAAGCGCGTCGTCGTGGTGATGGAGCATTCCGCCAAGGACGGTCCGAAGCTCCTGAAGAAGTGCAATCTGCCGCTCACCGGCGAGCGTGTGGTCGACATGGTGGTCACCGATCTTGCCGTCTTCACCATCGACAAGCACGGCGACGGCGGCATGGCCCTGATCGAACTCGCCGACGGCGTCTCGCTCGACGAAGTCAAGGCCAAGACCGAAGCCGAATTCCGCGTCGCGCTGAAGAATAGCTGAGGCTTCGCAATGGGGCGCGCATGACGATACGGTCTGCGCGTCCCGAAGACGCCGATTTCATCGTCCAAACCATCCTTGCGGCGCAGCGCGGCTATCGGCCGCGCGGCTGGTTCGACGTCGCGCTGGGCTGGCCCGAAGCGCAGTGCCGCGATTTCATCGCGCGCATCGCGGTCGCACGCGCCGTGTCGATGTGGCACGTCTCGCAATTCCTGGTCGCCGAGGTCGATGGCAAGCCTGCCGCCGCGTTGTGCGCGCTGCCGGCGGCCAGCACCGGACCCGCGGCCAGGCGCGCGATCGAGGAAATCGCGGTCGCGACCGGGCTCGCCGCGCCGGAGCTGGAAGCTATCCGTCAACGTGGCGCCTATACGCGCGCCTGCTGGGTTCAGGGCGGGGAGGGCGACTGGATGATAGAGTATATCGCAACCGATCCCGGCTATCGCGGTCGCGGCCTGGTGCAGGCGCTGATCGGGCACGCACTGGACAAAGGGCGGGCGGCTGGATTTGGCCGGGCGACAATTTCGTTTTTGATCGGCAACGAACCTGCCGAACGCGCCTATGCCAAGGCGGGTTTTGTCTTTGCGGAAGAGAAGCGCGATCCCACGTTCGAGGCGATCATCGGCGCGCCGGGCTTTCGCATGTTTGCTCGGGCAATTTGATCGGCCCTGTGTTGGCATTTTGAACTGTCATGCCCCGCGAAGGCGGGGCGCCGTGGCCTTTCGATACTATCACTGTCGTCTCTGGAATACTGGATTGCCCGCCTTCGCGGGCAATGACAGCCGGAGGGGCGCTATGACCGCGCCGACCACACCTTGCCCCAGCGCGCCGACACGCTCGCGACCCACGACGTCTGCTCCCGCACTAGGCGGAAGCCAAGATTGGCGGGCGGCACGCCTTGCGCGCAGCCGCCGGCGCGGGCGTCGCGGATGAAATCGGTGACATAGGCGCGGTGCGCGCCCTCCGCGACGCGCACGCCGCAATTCACGGTCGGGCGGATGGCATTGCCGGTCTCGTCGACCCGCGAGCGCACGAAGCAGGTCGAGGTCCATTCCCAGACGTTGCCGGAGATGTCTTCGAGACCGTGCTCGTTGAGGCCGAACTTGCCGAACGGATAGGCGGTGGTGTCGGCGAGGTCGCGCTCGGACTCACGCTCGTAGCGGCTGATCCAGCGCCTCGAAGGATCGCTTGCGTCGACCGGCACGCCGTCATCCTTAAAACGGCTGCCGGCGGCAAATGCCCATTCTTCGTCGCTCGGCAGGCGATAATGCCTGCCGGTCTTGCGCGACAGCCAGCCCGCATAGGCTTCGGCGTCGTACCAGCTCACCTGGACCGCAGGGCGATCGGGCGCGACGACGACATCGCGGCCCAGCGCGCGGCATGCGCCATCCTGCACGCAGAGCTGAAAGTCGGCGGAGGAGACCTGTTCGCGCATGATGTGAAGCGGTCTGTTGAACCGCAGCTTTCGCAGCGGCGCTTCGGCCTGCTGCCCGGCGCGCGTGAAATCACCGGCCTCGCGATAGACCAAGCTGCCGGCGGCGATCTCGACGATCGCCGGCTCGCCGCCCGCGCGCGGCGTCGCCATCTCGGAGACCAGAGGCGCGACCGCCAGCGGTCCCGCGAGCCCGGCCGCGCAGGCCAGCGTCAACTTCAGCTTGAATGCGATCAGCATGGTGATCTCCGCAAAGAAAAAGGGGCCGGCGACTTGCCGGCCCCTCTGTTTGTCAGTTGGTCTTGCGGCCGGTCTCCAGCGCGCCCTGCGTCTGCGCCGGAATTTCGGCCGGCGCTTTCACCTGCGTCATCAGATCATCGTTCCATTTGCCTTCGACCTTGAAGTGCGCTGTGGCGCCGAGATCTGCGGCCTCGATCAGGTTATGCGTGACATAGGCGTAGATGCCGGGCTGCTGGAATTTGTACAGCGCCGCGCCCGCAGAACCGCCGCGGATGAACCAGGTCTCAAGCCCGACTTCGGGGGCATTGCCGAATTTGCCGGTCTCCCAGACATAGTCGCCATGGCCGCCGATCAGGTGCGGACGGCTGTCGCGGTTGGCCTGCGAATGCACGATCAGCACGTTCTCGCCGACATTGGCGGTCAGCGCGTTCTTGCCGGTCAGCGCGCCGGCCTTGCCGTTGAACACGACATGGGTCGGCGTCAGCTTCTTCATCACCTCTTCGGTCTCGGTGAAGGCTTCACCGGGCGAATCGTAGGACTTGAAATTGCCCTTCTCGTCGCGCGGCACGTACATGTCCTGCTCGCCGATATAGTAGACCTTGTCGTATTTCAGCGCGTGGCCCTTGCCGTCGTTCAGTCCGTCGCGCGGCAGCACCATCACGGCGCCGTTCATGCCGGAGACGACATGCCAGGGGATCATCGGGCCGCCCGGCGCGCAGTGATAGACGAATACGCCGGTCTTGGTCGCCTTCCAGCGCAGCACGACCTGCTCGCCGGGATTGACCAGCGTGAGCGCACCGCCGCCGAGCGCACCGGTCGCGGAATGGAAGTCGATGTTGTGCGGCATGGTGTTGGTGGCGGGATTGACCAGCGTCGTCTCGACGTAGTCGCCCTCATGCACGACCATCAGCGGTCCCGGCATCGAGCCGTTGAAGGTCATCGCCTGGAAGGTGGTGCCTTTCTCGTCGATGACGACCTTCTTCTCCTCGATGGTGAGCTTGAACTCGATGATCTTGGGGCCCTGCTTGGTCGCTTGCTCGTGCGCATGCACGAAAGGCGGAGCGACCAGCTCGACCTTCTGTCGAGGCAGTTTGAGATCGTCAGCGGCCAAAGCGGGGGTCGCCAACATCAGCGCAGTCGCGGCGGCGCCGATCAATGCAGCTCTGCGGGTGAACATCGGAAGCATCCTTCATCTGAAATGGTTTTGATGACGGATGCAGTGTGCGCCGATCACGGCAAGATGATTTGCGCTGCAACAACCTTGAGTCGGATTTGCCTCCGCGACAGTACTTAGGTCGCTTACCGGAGTAGGATCGGCGACACGACGTTGACCGCGTCCGAGGACGTGATGCGGATGTCGAGGCCGAGCGACCAGCGGCCCGACAACGGCGCCGACATTGTGACGCGCCACTGATCGTGGCCGACACGTTCGGCGTTTACCGTCACCGGCGCCACGCCATGCTCGGGATTGCCGAGCGTGACCGCCACTGCATCGGCGCCCAGCGGCAACTCGTTCGCATCTTCGAGCTGGATCGCGATCTCGACCGGCCCGGCGCGACCGGGCGAGACCGTGACGTTCGCCATGGCCTTCTCTGCGTGAAGATGGGTGAAGAAGCTCTCGTCCGCCTCGGACGTTGCCGCCGGCGGCGCCGACAACGTTTGTTTCGGCTGCGGCGTGGGCTCGGCGGCCTGCTTGCTGCCGGCTTTGTCCGGCGCCTGTGCGCCGATGGCCTGAACGTCGAGTATCACCGTCACGTCGCCGGCATGTTCGAACGACAGCGTCACCGGCACCTCGTCGCCCACGCGCAGCGGTGCGTCGAGCCCGATGAACATCAGGTGTCCGCCGCCGGGTGCGAGCGAGAGGGATTGGCCGGGCGCGATGACGAGTCCGTTGTCTAAGGGACGCATGGTCATGACGCCGTCGTTGACGGCCATCTCGTGGATTTCGGTTCTCAGCGCATGCGCGGTCGATGCGGTCTTCAACCGCTCCGGTGCGAGGCCTCTGTTCTCGATCGTGAGATAGCCGCCGGCGACTCTGGCGCCACCAGGCGTTGCCCGGCTCCATGCTGCGGTGATGACGAGATCGCCACGGGTCGTGTCGGCGGCGAAGGCGGGCGGCCCGGCAAGGCACGACAAGGCGACCGCGCCGGCGAGGATGCGTCTGGATGAGATCATGATCGAGGCTTTCGCGAAGATGCGACTAGAGCAGCTGTATGGCGAGAAAGACCGTTGCCCAGACCGCCAGCGACAGCACGATGAAGACAGCGATTGCGGCGGCCAGAGCGCGCGCGATGCCGACAGGGCCGGTCGCTGGAGCTGCCGGGACGGGGCGGAAGTCGTCGAAGCGCGGGATATGGCCGCGGACATCGAGCAGGGACAGGATCAATTCGAGTGCGAGAAGCCTCATGGCAAACGCTCCGGATGGCCGTGCGATCGACCATAAGCATGGCGCGGAACCGGTCATTGCGCTTTGCGCGAGCGCAATGTTTGCCCTCGCCGCTCCATCCGGACTTTGCGCGAGCGCAAGGTCGCCGGCGCGAATCCGGGTTAGCTGAATGCATTCCGTGACTCGCCGCGGCGTCAGCAAGCGGCCGAATTTACGAATGGGTAAGATATGAGAGCTGATCTCGCGGTGAGCTACGGCGACGAACGGTTGCCGCGCTACACGAGCTACCCGACCGCACCGCACTTTTCGCCTGCGATCGGCGGAGACACCTACGCCGGGTGGCTTGCCGAGCTCCCGGCGGGCGCCAGCGCGTCGCTCTATCTGCACGTGCCGTTTTGCCGCGAGATGTGCTGGTATTGCGGCTGCCATACCCAGATCGTCCGCCGCGACGATCTGATCGCGGCCTATCAGCGGACATTGCGCAGAGAGATCGTGCAAGTGGCCGACACCATCGGCCGCCGCATCAAGGTCGAGCATATTCATTTCGGCGGCGGCACGCCGACGATCATGGCGCCGGAAGCTTTCGCCGAGTTGATGGCAACGATGCGGCAGGCATTCTTCGTGCTGCCCACGGCCGAGATCGCGGTCGAGATCGATCCTCGGACGCTGACCGCCGACATGGTGGAGGCGATGCGGCTCTCCGGCGTCAACCGCGCGAGCCTCGGGGTTCAGAGCTTCGATCCCGTCGTGCAACGCGCGATCAACCGCGTGCAGAGTTTCGAGCAGACGGCTTGCGTCGTCGACATGCTCAGGCGCGCCGATATCGCGGGAGTGAATTTCGACCTGATCTACGGGCTGCCGCACCAGACCGTCGCCTCGTGCCTGGACACGGTCCGGCGCGCGCTCGCGCTCGCGCCCGACCGCTTCTCGGTGTTCGGCTATGCCCATGTGCCTGATTTCAAGAAGCATCAGCGCATGATCAACGAGGCCGTCCTGCCCGACGGCCCCGCGCGTCACGACCAGGCTTGCGCGATCGCGAATGCGCTGAAGGAGGCCGGCTACGTGCAGATCGGGCTCGATCATTTCGCGCGACCCGACGATTCCATGGCCGTGGCCTTCGAGGAGCGGACGCTGCGGCGCAATTTCCAGGGCTACACCACAGACAAGGCCGAGGTGCTGCTCGGTTTCGGCGCGAGCGCGATCGGACACCTGCCGCAAGGTTACGTCCAGAACGAGGTGCAGATCGGCGCCTACGCGCAGTGCATCGGCGCTGGCCGTCTCGCCACCGCGAAGGGCTATGGGCTTACCGATGATGACCGGCTGCGCGCCGACATCATCGAGCGTATCATGTGCGAGTTCGGCGCCGATCTCGGCGACATCTGCGCGCGCCATGGCGCAGAGCCCGAGGCGATGCTGAAATCGGCGTCGCGTCTGAAGCCGCTGATCTCTGACGGCGTCGTGAGGCTGGACGGCGATAAGCTCGCGGTCGCCAGGGACTCGCGCTTCCTGGTCCGCAGCGTCGCGGCGGCGTTCGACGCGCATCTGGATCCAGGAAAGCAGCTGCACAGCCGGGCGGTTTAGACGCTCTCTCCGTCATTCCGGGGCGCTCCTCTTTGGCGCGAGCCCGGAATCCATTGTTCCACATCACGCGCTGCACAATGGATTCCGGGCTCGTGCTGCGCGCGCCCCGGAATGACGCGTTGGTGAGTTGGCAACAGCTTGCGCTTCAACAAAGAAACTCCGCCCCGCTCCGCTATCGTCGTTTCGGAACGGAGTTGTCCATGTCTTTCCGATCCGACGATCTGGTCGATGACATCATGCGCACGGCGCCGCACACGATCCGTGTGTTTCTCGCCTTCAGGATGGCCTGCGTCGGCTGCCCGATCGCGACCTTCCACACGGTGGATGACGCCTGCCGCGAGCATGGCATCGACCGCGAGAAATTCCTCGCCGCGCTCTGCGACTGCGTGCCGGCGTGAGGTGGTCCGGAATTCGCGCGGGCGCGTGCGGATTCCCGGGTGAGGGCGCGCTTTCGCCGTAAGCGGAATCGCCCCTCGCTCCTATCTCAGGCAGAGGAGCAGGCAGGAAAAACGCTCTGGCGCGGCTCTCACGCCGCGCCGCTGTCGGGGCTCCGCTCCGCCAGCACGACGATCCTGTGCGGTTCGCGCAGGATGATGCGCTGACGGCCGCTCTCGACGAGACCCTGGCTCTCCCAGCCACTCAGGATACGGCTGACGGTGTGCAGCGTGGTGCCGGTCATCTGCGCGATGTCCTGGCGGCTGATCGGGAAGTCGATCTCGATGCCGTGATCGAGCTTCTTGCCGGACTGCTTGGCGAGGCGCAGCAGCACATGCGCGACGCGCTGCTCGACCTGTTGGGTCGACATTTCCAGGATGCGGGTGTGGCTCTCCTGGAGACGCGTGCCGACCGTCTGGAGCGTGTTGGCGGCGAGCGAGGGAAACCGCTCGATCAGCCGCGGCCAGGCAGAGGTCGGCCAGATCAGCACCACGCTGTCGTCGACCGCCATCGCCGTCGCCGGATAGTGCGCGGCTCCGATCGCCATCGCGAGGCCGAATGTCTCGCCGGGCGCGACATAGCGCACCACGATCTGCTCGCCGGTCGGCGTTGTCTTGGCGGCGCGGACATGGCCGTGCAGCAGCAGGAAGAAGGACTGCGCGTCCGCCCCCTGCTCGAAGATGGTGCTGTTCTTGGGGTAACGCGCCGAGCGGGCCTCGCGCAGGATTTCTTCGAGGTCCTCCGGCTTGACGCCCCCAAACAGCGGCAAATGCGCAACCAGCGATGTGTCGACCTTGGCCATTCTGTCTCCTTGGCGCTGGGGAGTGTGATGGCATCTGCAATCGTCCAACAGTTTGCGATAGCGCAAAACGGGCCGGCCGGGCGGCAGTATTTTTCCAGACACCGGTTTGAATTTCCAGGAGTTGACCCCATGGCTGGCGCCCGATCCCGCAACTTTGAGGGCTGGCCGCTGTTTGCGAACAGCTTTCGGCCCTTTTTCCTGTTCGCCGCGATCCAGGCCGCCGTGTCGATCCTGGTCTGGCTGCCGATGTTCTATGGCGAACTGTCGGTGACATCAGCCTTCGCCCCGCGCGACTGGCATGTCCACGAGATGCTTTACGGCTTCCTGCCTGCGGTGATCACCGGATTCCTGTTCACGGCGATCCCGAACTGGACCGGGCGGTTGCCGATCCAGGGCACCTCGCTGGGGGCGCTGCTGGTGGTCTGGCTTGCCGGGCGCATTGCGGTGATGCTGTCGGCCGACACGGGCTGGGTGTTCGCGCTGCTCGTCGATGCCGCCTTCCTGGCGCTGGTCGTCGCAGCCGCGGCGCGCGAGATCATGGCAGGCGGTAACTGGCGCAACCTGCCCGTGGTGGCGCTCGTGCTGGTGCTGCTTGCCGGCAACATCGCCTTTCATCTCGAAACGCACTTCGAAGGCACGGCCGATATCGGCATCCGCGTCGGCATCGGCGTGGTCGTGCTGCTGATCGCGCTGATCGGCGGCCGCATCATCCCGAGCTTCACCCGCAACTGGCTGGTCAAGTTCAATCCCGGCCGCCTGCCGGTGCCGTTCGGACGCTTCGACGGCGCGGTGATCGGATGCAGCGCGCTCGCGCTCATCTCGTGGATCGTGGCGCCATCGAATGCCGTCACCGGCGTCGCGATGGCGCTCGTCGGCGTGCTGCTCCTGGTGCGGCTTGCGCGCTGGGCCGGCGACCGCACGTTCCGCGAACGGCTGCTCTTGATCCTCCACGTCGGCTATTTTTTTGTGCCGCTCGGCTTCATCCTGCATGCGCTGGCTGCCTTCGGCGCGCTGCTGCCGAGTGCGGGCATTCACGCCTGGATGGCCGGGGCGGCCGGAACCATGACGCTCGCGGTGATGACGCGCGCGAGCCTCGGTCACACCGGGCAGGCGCTGACGGCTTCGCCGGCGACACAGGGGATCTACGTCGCGATCATCGTCACGGCGCTGGCGCGGATCGCCGCGGTGGTACTGCCTGCGCACAGTGGCGCCCTGCTGCACATTGCCGCCTGCGGCTGGGTCGTCGCATTCCTCGGATTTGCCATTGCGTTCGGCCCGCTGCTTGCCGGCAGCCGCCGGCGCGCGCTTGCCATCATGGGCGTGCCGGTCCCGGCACGCTGAGTTTACGCCGCCGTCTCCGAGGGCACCTCGCCCCGCATGCCCTTGCGCCATTCGGTGACGGTGCAGCCGAAACGGCCGCGGAACCAGCGTGCCATGGCGCTCTGCGCGGAGAAGCCGAGCTGCATGGCGACGTCGGCCAGCGGCCGGCGCGTGTCGTCGATCAGTTGGATCACGAGATAGGCGCGCTGTGCATCGAGGATGGCCGAGAAGCTGGTGCCTGATGCAGCAAGGCGCCGGTGGATGGTGCGCCGGGTGCAGGCGAGATGCTCGGCAACGCGCTCGACGGTGCAATCGCCGCTGGCGAGCAGGCTGCGCACGACCTCGTCGACCTTTGCCTCCCAGCTTGCGGGGCGCGTCTCGATCGCCTCGATCCGTTTGCGCAGATAATTCGCGATCAGCGGATGCGCGCTCGGGATCCGGCGCTCCATGTCGTGCGCCGACAACAGGATCGCATCGTCATCCGCATTGAAGGTGACGCGGCAGCCGAAGAACTCGCGATAACGCTTGCGGTCGTGCGGCGGCGGATAATGCAGTTGCACCTCCAGTGGCCGCCAATCGCTGCTGAACAGCGACTGGATGATGCGGTGGACGCTGCCGAGCGCCATGTCGATGGCCTGACGCGGCGCGCTCGGCTGCCGGCCGCGCAGATGCAGCGTGACGGTCACGGTGTGTTTGTCGCGCGTAACATCGAGCCGCATCCCCTCGTGATGGACATGGATGAAGCGTGAGAATGCTGCGATGGCCTCGCCGACGGTAGCCTGCTCGCGCACGATCAAACCAACCGCGCCGAAATTGGTCAGGCCGCCCCGCTCGGCAAGGCGCAAGCCGAAATCTTCGGCGCCGGATGCCTCGGCCGACAATTCGAGCAGGCGGCGCAGGCCGGCGACGGCGATCGGCGTGTCGGGCTTGTCGAGGCAGGCCAGCGGCAGTCGGACCTTGCGCATCATCTGCCTGGGGTCGAGTCCGACCGACCGGGCGACCTCCGGATAATAGCTCAAGCCTGCGCTGCGAATGAGGTCGGTCATGCGACCCGTTCCGCCATTCCCGAGGGGATGTCCCGAAATGTAAAGTTTATGTCCCCATCCGTCAAATCCGGGAACGCGTTGGAACATACATAGGGGAAACCGAAGCACTGGCGTGAATGCCGTGCTCATGACGGCGCGGTAGGCGACGGGGGCCCGCTGCCGTCTCGGGCCATTTGACCAAGACATTGCTGGATCGGGATGATGCCGGGAAACATGGTTTCCAAGGGTAAGGTGTTCGTCATTGAAACTGACGCGGTCTCCCGCGAGCAGCTTTCGACCGCGCTTCAACAGAGCGCCTATGACGTGATCTGCTTCGCCGATGGCGCCTCGCTGCTGTCGGAGGCGAGAGCGCGGATGCCGGCCTGCGTGCTGCTGGAGATGCCGCCGGATCGCTCCGGCCTCGATGTGCTCAAACGGCTGCGCGAGGAAAACTGCATGGCGCCGGTGCTGGTGACCTCGGCAAACGGCAGCATTTCCATGGCGGTCGACGCCATCAAGAGCGGCGCGGCCGACTTCATCGAAAAGCCGTTCCGCGGCCGTGACATCGTCGATCGGATCGATGCTGCGATCGACGAGTTCGCGCAGCCCGGCTCGAGCCGGCAGCGCTGGCTGCCCGGCTGCGAACCCCTCACCGCGCGCGAAGGCGCGGTGCTCGAGCATCTCGCCGCGGGCCTGACCAACAAGGAAATCGCCCGGCGCATGCATCTGAGCGCGCGGACCGTCGAGGGCTACCGCGCCAGCATCCTGAGGAAGGCTGGCGCCCGCAACGTGACCGATCTGCTCCGCCGCATCTTCGGCCAGGGCTCGCCAACCCAGATCTGAGGCCTGGCGGGACCATAACGTGTTCCGCGGCCACCGTGCCGCCGCCGTAGCGCCCCACGGAAACCCCAATCGAACCAGTTCCTTCCCCGCCGCGTCTCATCACGATGGCGAGGCATCTGATCGCACGCGTCCGGCTGGCGGCGCGGCGATAATGGCAGGAGGGATTTATGCGCATCATCGCGAAATATTTGGCAACCACGAGCCTGGTCCTGGTGACCTCGGCCGTCGCGGTGCCGTCATGGGCAGCCGACGTGGACGCCAAATCCGCGATCGATACGGTCACCGTCTATCCCGATGGCGCCACCGTGACCCGCGTCATTTCGTTGGATCTCGCCTCCGGTGACTCGACGCTGGTCGCCAAGGATTTTCCGCTCTCGCTCGACCCGTCCTCCCTCCGCGTCGAAGGCGAGGCGGGCGCCAAGCTGACTATCGGCACGATCGACGCACGGCCGCCGCGTACGGCGCCGCCCGTGAATCTGCCCGAGCTCGACAAGCGCATCGAGGCGCTCAGGGATCAGCGGGCGGACCTACAAGGTGCGATCGACTCGGCCACCGCACGGCGTCAGTTCGCGCAGCACTTCGCTGAAGCTTCGCCCGCCGGCCTTGGCGAGAAGGGTGAAGCGCGGCCGATCACCGAATGGCGCGCGGCCTTTGCCGCCGTCGCCGAGGAGATCGCGACCGCCGACACTGCGATCCGCGATGCCACACGAAAACAGCGCGAGATCGATCGCCAGATCGCACAATTGGAAGCCGAGCGCTCGGCCAAGCCGCCGAGCAAGCTGGAGGTGCGGATCGACGTCGCCTCGGCCGCCGCGACCAAGGCGACGCTGCGGGTGACCTATGCTGTGCGCAACGCGCGCTGGCTGCCGCTCTACGACGCCCGGCTCGACACCGGCGCCAAGGACCGCAAGCCGCAACTCGAGCTGGTCCGCCGTGCCGAGATCACGCAATCGACCGGCGAAGACTGGTCCAACGTCACACTCGGCGTCTCCACGGTGCGCATCGGCCGCGGCGGCAGCGCCCCGGAGCTGAATTCGCTGGTTGCGCAATATCCGCAGGTGCCGAAGCCGCTGGCGCTTGGCACGGCCTCTGATTTGGCGCGGCCCGCTCCGATGGCACGCCAGATGCAGCCGCTGATGCCCAAAGTCGCGGAGGCTTCTGAGCCGCGTGAACGCGCCGAAGAACAGCAGGCGGTTGCCGAAATCGGCGACTTCCAGGCCACGTTCAGGATTCCCGGCCGCGTCAGCCTCGGTGCCGCCGAGGGCGCCAAGAGCCTCCGTATCGCTTCGGTGAATGTGCCCGCCGATCTGGCGGTGCGCGCCGCACCGGTGATGGACCCGACCGCCTTCCTCGAAGCCAGCTTCAAGCAAACCGACGATACGACATTGCTGCCGGGCAAGGTCGCGATCTACCGCGACGGCGTCTTCGTCGGCCGCGGCAAGATCACGGCGTCGGCCAAGGACGACATCGTGCGGCTTGGCTTCGGCGCCGACGACAAGATCAAGATCGAGCGTGCGGTGCTCAAGCGCAACGAAGGTTCGGCGGGCCTGCTGGTCACGACGTCGAAGACCGACGAGCGTTCATTCAAGACGACGATCCGCAATGGTCACGATTTCCCGATCAAGGTTGCGATCGAGGATCAACTGCCGGTCAGCGAGAACGAGGACATCGTGGTCGAGATGCTGCCCGCGACCACGCCGCCGACCGCGAGCAACATCCGCGACAAGCGCGGTGTGCTGGAATGGACATTCGACGCCAAGCCCGGCGAGGCCCGCGACATCAACTTCGCCTGGCGCATCCGCTGGCCGAAGGACAAGGGCATGGTGATCGTGCCGGCGGGGTAGGGAGTTTACGGTGCGTTGTCATGCCCCGCCTAGTGCGCAATTGCGCATGGGGCGGGGCATCCAGTACGCCGAGGCCTAACGATTCTATCGCTGGCGCCGCGGCGTACTGGATCGCCCGGTCGAGCCGGGCGATGACCGCATTGATGGAGCGAGATCTCACTTCGCCTTCAGGAAATCCGCGACCTCGAGCAGCATGAACTCGTCGTCGTCGGCCTTGTTGGGATCGCGGCTGGACGAGAACGGCAGATTGTTGTCGTTACCGACGATGATGTGGGTGTCGTCGACGCGATCGACGTTCTCGATGGTGAAGAACGGGAAGGTGTAGACGCCGTCATTGAGCGGCTTCCTCGCCTTCTTGTCGGGATCCTGGATCTTCATCAGGTCAATATAGCCGATCTTGCGCACGGGCTTGCCGACATTGGCGTCGCTGAGCTCGATCTTGTAGATGCGCTTGAACTTGGCGAGGTCCGGGAAGCAGTTCTCGCCGCGGGTGCCCTGCGGGCAGGCCTTGTCGGCGGTGCCTTCGCCGTTGTCGCGCTCGATGACGAGGCCGGAGGCCTGATCGATCATGTTGAAGTCGCCGATGGCGTTGCCGTTCTGTTCGAAGACATACTGCCAGTAGCGGCCGGTGAATTTCTCCGCGGCGACGTCGAACTCGAGGATGCGGGAGGCTTCCTTGCCGTCGACCTTCTCCCAATCCTTCTTGTCGGCGTCCCACAGCGGTCCTTCAAGCAGGCCGTAGAGGAATTTGCCGTCCTTCGACGACGCAAAGCCTTCAAAACCCTTGGAGCGGCGGAGGTTGACGTTGGTGTAGGTCGCGCCCGGCGCGCCCGGCGTTCCCACCGCCCAGTTGTCGGGCGAGCGCACCGGCTTGCCGTCGGCGACCGTCTCGAACACGGCCAGGATCTTGCCTGATTTGTCCGCCTTCAGGATGTAGGGGCCGAACTCGTCGCCGATCCAGAAGGTGTCGCCGATGATCTGAAAGCCCTCGGTGTCGAAGTCCGAGCCGGTGAGGTAACGCTTCTGCGTGTCCTCGTGCACGATGCGGAAGGGCACCTTCTTGTCGGGATCGTGCAGGAAGATGGTCTCGAGCCGCTCGATCTTGCCGCCCGCCCAATCCATCTTGTAGCGGTTCAGATACAGCATCGAATCCGGCGAGTTCGCGCGCGCGCCCATGCCGTTGTCGGTGATCACCCAGAACGTGCCGTCGGGCATGGTCTTGATGCCGGAATGCCCCTGGAGCGGCTGGCCCTTGAACGGCAGCGACACGCCGGTCGCCCGCTCATAGGACTTGCCCATCACGGTGCCGATCGCGTCGACGCGCTTGCTCGTGGTGTATTTGCCCGAGGTCTTGAGATCGGCGGGGGCATCGGCCGGCGCGTCGATGAACGTGGCGGCCGGCATCACCACGTGGCCGGCGAGCTTGGCCGGGAATTCACCTTCGCTCTGCGCGAGCGCTGCGCTCGCGGTGAGAATGATCGTTGCGACGGTGCTGAGAAAAGTCGCGCGCATGTGCGTCTCCTGTTGGCGGACGCACGCCTTATGCGGACGGCACGTTGCAGTTTTGTGAAGCCGGGCCAAAGGCCGCAGTCCTCTTCGCCTCTCCCCGCTTGCGGGGAGAGGCCGGAATTTGCGTTAGCAAATTCCGGGTGAGGGGGACTCTCCGCGAGTCCGTCTCCCGCTGGTCGCTCGGATAGCGAGGCTATTCCTTCACTGCCCCGGTCAGTGACGACACGTAATAATCCACGAACAGCGAGTAGAAGATCGCAACCGGCAGCGAGCCGAGCAGCGAGCCCGCCATCAGCGCACCCCACTGATAGACGTCGCCGGTGACGAGCTCGGTCAGGATCGCGACCGGCACGGTCTTGTTGGCGCCGCTCTGGATGAAGGCGAGCGCATAGATGAACTCGTTCCAGGACAGCGTGAAGGAGAAGATGCCGGCCGAGATCAGGCCGGGCACGGCGAGCGGCAGCGTGATCCGCCGCAGGATCTGGAGCCGCGTGGCGCCGTCGACCAGCGCACATTCCTCGAGCTCGTAGGGGATCGACTTGAAATAGCCGATCAGGAGCCAGGTGCAGAACGGCACCAGGAAGGTCGGATAGACCAGGATCAGTGCCAACGGTGAGTCGAACAGGCCGAACTGCACGACGACGGTGGCGAGCGGAATGAACAGGATCGACGGCGGCACCAGATACGCCAGATAGATGCCGAGGCCGACATAGGGGCTGCCGCGGAAGCGCAGGCGTTCGATGGCGTAGGCGGCCAGCGTGCTCGCGATCAGCGACAGCGTGGTCGAGCCGATTGCCACCAACATCGTCGTCCACAGCCAATGCGGATAGGCGGTGTTGAACAAGAGGTGCTTGATATGCGCGAGCGTCGGCGAGGAGATCCAGAACGGATTGTGCTCCTTGTAGTTCATCAGCTCCGCGTTCGGCTTGAACGAGGTGATCGCCATCCAGTAGAACGGGAACAGCAGGATGAGCACGAAGCAGCCGAGCGGCAGATAGATCATCATCAGCCGCCGCAGCCCGGAATCCCAGGCCATCGTGTCGGGCGCTGCCTTCGCGTCGGCGACAGCCGGTTGGGCGACAGTATCAGTCATTGCTCTCTCCCTGCTGCCATTTGCGGCGCGCCAGGCCGAAATAGGAGAACAGCGTCGCGAACACCAGGAACGGGATCATCGACACTGCGATCGCGGCACCTTCGCCGAGCTCGCCGCCGGCGATGCCGCGCTGGAAGGCCAGCGTCGCCAGCAGATGGGTCGAATTGCCGGGCCCGCCACGGGTGATGGCGTAGACCAGCTGGAAGTCGGTGAAGGTGAAGATGATCGAGAAGGTCATGACGATGGCGAGGATCGGCATCATCATCGGGAAGGTGATGTAGCGGAAGCGCTGCCAGGCGCTGGCGCCGTCGAGCATCGCAGCCTCGTAGAGCGAGGGCGAGATGGTCTGAAGCCCCGCCAGCAGCGAGATCGCGACGAAGGGAATGCCGCGCCAGATATTGGCGGCGATCAGCGAGAAGCGCGCCGGCCAGGGCGAGCCGAGGAAGTCTATATTGCTGTCGCGCCAATGCAGCACGTCGACCAGCAGGTAGGAGATGATCGAGAATTGAGGATCGTAGATCCACCAGAACGCCAGCGCCGACAGCACGGTCGGCACGATCCAGGGCAGCAGGATGATCGCACGCAGCACGCTCTTGAAAGGAAAATGGTTGTTGAGCAGCAGCGCGAGCCAGAAGCCAAGTGCGAATTTCCCGAACGTCGCGATGCCCGTGTAGACCACGCTGTAGAACACCGCGTTCCACCACAGCGAATCGGTGAGCAGATACTGGAAATTCTCGAAGCCGACGTAGATGCCACGCCGGCCGATCGTGGTGTCGGTGAAGGCGAGCCAGACGCCGAGGCCGAGCGGATAGGTCAGGAAGACCGCGAGCAGCCCGATCGCAGGCGCCAGACACATCACGATCAGGAACGGCTTGTAGTCGAACAGGCGTACCAGCCAGTTCGGTTGCCGCTGCGCCAGGGCGGGGGAGGAGAGGGTGGTCACGGACATCAGTTTGTTGTCCCGTCTGTGAAAGTCACTCCACCGTCATTGCGAGCGAAGCGAAGCAATCCAGTCTGTCTCCGCGGAGATAGTCTGGATTGCTTCGTCGCAAGTGCTCCTCGCAATGACGGCCGCTTTGTCGTCGCCCGTTACCGGCTCTGCCGCCGGAAGTACCGCTTGCAGCGTTGCTCGGCTTCTGCGGCAGCGGCCTCCGGCGTGGCAGCGCCGGTGGCTACGGACGAGAACATCTGGATCAGCACGTAGTCTGCGCTGACGGCACCCGTCGCGGTCGAGATCGGGCCCTTGTAGCCGTCATAGTAGGTGCTGTTCATGGTGTCCTTGAACAGCTTCACCTTGGGATCCTGCGACCACACGGCGGCCTCGGCATAGGCGGCCAGCGGCTGTGACCAATAGCCGGAGTTGGCATTGAGCCACGGCTCGTACTGGTCTTTTTCAAGCATGTATTGCAGGAATGCCTTTGCCGCGTTGGGGTACTGGCTGTGCTTGAACACCATGGCGTTCAGCGTCAGGCCCGCCATCGGCGAGACCTTGGCGAGGCCCTTCGGCAGCAACTGATGTTCACTGTCCTCGGCGATCGCCTTGGTCGCCGGGTCGTTCTTCAACGAGAAGTACAGCGAGACGCCGTTGGCGGTCAGGGAAATCTCCTGCGAGGAGTAGGCGCGGTTGTTGCTGACGTCGTTCCACGATGTCGTGCCGGCGATGAAGGTCGGGTAGAGCTGCTTGACCCAGTTCAGCGCGGCAATCGTCTCCTTGCTGTTGATGACGACGTTGCCGTCCTCGTCGAGCAGGGAGCCGTTGTGCGACCACAGCGCCCAGTTCGCAAAACCGTTGCCGTCGCCCTTGGCGTTGCCGAGCGCGAAGCCGGCCGGCTTGCCGGCCTTGTGCAGCTTCTGGCACAGGTCGACGATTCCGGCATGGTCTTCCGGCACCTTGTCGAAGCCGACCGATTGCAGGATCGACTTGCGGTAGATCAGGGGACCGGCGGTGGCGCCGAACGGCAGCCCGATCC
The DNA here is from genome assembly GCF_041357655.1 of Bradyrhizobium sp. DN3. Taxonomy (NCBI): domain Bacteria; kingdom Pseudomonadati; phylum Pseudomonadota; class Alphaproteobacteria; order Hyphomicrobiales; family Nitrobacteraceae; genus Bradyrhizobium; species Bradyrhizobium sp. DN3. The sequence goes on from NZ_JAULLN010000032.1 coordinate 68,522, forward strand.
AGGCGTCGCTCTTGTTCTTCTTGCCGTAGCGCTGCGCCAGCGGCAGCCAGCCGCCATAACGCTTGCCGAGATAGTCGGCGACGTCGGTCAGCTCGATCAGCTTGTCGATATAGATGTGCGGAGCATCGGAGAAGCCGATGATGATGTCAGGGCCGGCGCCGGAATTCGAGGTCACCGCGGTCTGCTGGTTGATGTCTTCCCAGCCGACGAAGTCGACCTTGACCTCGACCCCGGTCTCCTTGGTGAATTTTGCCGCATTGGCGCGGAACACGTCCTCGTCGGCCTGGACGAAACGCACCGGGCGCAGCATGCGCAAGGATGCGCCTTTCTCGATGTCGCGCTTGGGCGCCGCCACATCGGCGGCCTTGATTTTGGATTGCGTTGTTTGCGCTGCAGCACCAGTGGCCGCGAGCGTTGCAGCGGACAGGCCCAGCGCCAAGGCATCACGACGCGTGATGTCGTTCCTCATCAGTTCCTCCCTAAATGTTTCCCTTCCCGGCGTTGATCGCCGGTGAAGGGCCGTTCCGGTTACCGGCGCCTTTTGCGCCGTCCGCCTAGCTGTTCGGTCCGCGATCCATGCTGACAGGCTGCCAGCGGCGGAGCGCGGTGCTTTGCAGCACCGACGGATTAACGCAGCTTACCGGCCACATGCCCTGAAGCACCAGTGACAATTCGTAGCCCACACGGCGCTTGCGCGCCTCGTCGAACCGTGCCGAGGCCGAAGCGACGTGGGCGGTCAGGGTCACGTTCTCCATGCCGAGCAGCGGATTGTTGTGCGAGGGCGGTTCCTTCTCCAGCACGTCGAGTGCGGCATGCGCGATCCAGCCTTCTTGCAGCGCCTTGATCAGGCTCTCCTCGTCCACCGTGGCGCCGCGGCCGGTGTTGATGAAGATCGAGCCCTTCTTCATCTGCCGGAAGTGCTTCTCGGTCAGCATGTGATGCACCTCAGGCCGGGCGGGGGCATGCATCGAGACGAAGTCGGATTGCGACAGCACCTCATTCAGCGTTGCCGGGATCACGCCGTGGTCGTACATCAGCGTTTCCTGGATGAAGGGATCATAGGCCATCATGCGCAGGCCGAAGGGGGCTGCGCGTTTCGCAACCGCACGCGCCACGCGGCCGAACGAGATGAAGCCGAGCGTCTGGCCCATTAGCCTCGGGATCTTGAGCAGCGCCGGCCGGCCCTCGGCCCAGCGGCCGTCGCGCACCATGCGGTCCTGCTCGACCAGGCGGCGGAAGCCGGCGAGCAGCAGCATCATGGCGTGGTCGGCGACCTCCTCGATGAAGGTGTCGGGGATGTTGGTGACGGGAATGCCGCGGGCGGTGGCGGCCTTGACGTCGACGCTGTCGACGCCAACCGAGCCGAGCGTGATGACCTTGCAGCTCTCCAACGCGTCGATGATGGTCTTGGTGATCGGAATGCCCTTGGCATAGATGGCGTCGGCGTTCTTCGCGGCGGCGATGAAGCCGGCCTCGTCGGCCGGGGCTTCGACGATCTCGGCATCGATGGGATCGAGCGCCTCGCGCTCATAGGAATAATCGCTGCCCGCGACCGTGAAGCTCGCGCCCTTCGGCGTCACCACCCTGTATTTCGGCATTTTCTGCTCCCGATTTGGTTTCTTGTTGTGACCCGCCTTCGTGGCTGGCCTTTGCGTCTTTTACGCGAAATCGATGCGGTCGCGTACAATTCCCGGTTGTCGGCGTTGAGATAAATTGCCGGTCTTTGCGGCTGCGTACGGGCTTCTACGGAGGCCCGTAAGTAACTTGATAAGGCCTCACACATAAAAGTTGATTCGATTTTGATCGATCTGGTCGCGTGCCCGTATCCCATTGTTGCCGGAGCCATCTCGTGAAGTTGAGCAATCTGAAGATCGCCCCAAAGCTGGGTGTCCTTGTCGGCGTCACCTTGTTCGGCCTGTGCATCTCCGGTGTCCTCGCCGGCTACCTGATGAAGCGCGAGATGGTGAATGCGCGCATTGACCAGACCAAGGCGATCGTCGAGCTGGCCCGCAACTACGCGGCCACGCTGGTGAAACGGGTCAATGCGGGCGAGCTGACCAAGGACGCCGCGCTCGCCGAGCTGCGCCGCTACGGCAATGCGATGACCTACGACAAGGGCTCCGGCTATCTGTTCGGCACCACCTATGACGGCATCACGCAGCTCGCGCCCGATCCGAAGCAGATCGGCGCCAACCGCATGGATGTGGAGACCAACGGTCGGAAGCTGTCCCGCGAGATCATGGATGGGGTCAAGGCGAACGGCGAGATCCTGCTGTTCTACGAATATGTGAAGCCTGGTCAGGCCAAGCCGATCCGCAAGCTCGGCTACGCCGTCGCAGTGCCCGGCTTCGAGATGTATCTCGGCACCGGCGCCTATCTCGAGGACATCGACGAGAAGATGGGCCCGGTCTATTGGCTGCTCGGCTTCGCCATGCTCGGCATCGTCATCGTCGCCGGCAGTGTCGCCTGGCTGATCGGCCGCAGCATCAGCCGCCCGCTCGCGCTGCTCGGGACCCGCATGAAGGAGCTGGCCGACGGCAAGCTCGAGGGCGACATCCCGGGTGTCGGCCGTGGTGACGAGGTCGGCGCGATGGCTTCGACCGTGCAGATCTTCAAGGACAACGCCGTTCGCATCCGCGACCTCGAGAAGACCGAGGCCGATGCCAAGGAGCGCGCCGCGGCGGAACGTCGCAGCGCGATGGAAGACATCGCCAACGACTTCGAACGCAGCGTCACCGGCATCGTCCGCTCGGTCTCCTCGGCCGCGGCCGGCATGCAGAGCACGGCGCAGTCGATGACCGCGACCGCGAGCGACGCTTCCTCGCGTGCCGCAACGGTCGGCGCTGCCTCGCAAAAAGCCTCCGGCAATGTCGGCACGGTTGCGGCTGCCGCCGAAGAGCTGTCGAGCTCGGTTGCGGAAATCTCCCGCCAGGTCACCCGCTCCACCGAAGTCGCGAGCCGTGCCGTCAACGATGCCGAGCGGACCAACGCCACCGTGCAGGTGCTCTCGACCGGCGCCGAGAAGATCGGCGAGGTCGTCAAGCTGATCCATTCGATCGCCGCGCAGACCAACCTGCTCGCGCTCAACGCCACCATCGAGGCGGCACGCGCCGGTGAATCCGGCCGCGGGTTCGCGGTCGTCGCCTCCGAGGTCAAGGCGCTCGCCAACCAGACCGCGAAGGCGACCGAGGAGATCTCCGCGCAGGTCGCGGCGATGCAGACCTCGACCAGCGACGCGGTCACGGCCATCTCCGGCATCACCCAGACCATCGCCGAGATGAGCGAGATCACCGCCGGCATTTCCGCATCGATCGAGCAGCAGGGCGAAGCGACCCGAGAGATCGCCCGCAACATCCAGTCGGTTGCGGCCGGCTCGAGCGAGATCAACGCCCATATCGGCAGCGTCACCTCGGCCGCGGAAGCGACCGGCAGTGCGGCCACCGACGTGCTCTCCAACGCTCGCGAGCTGGACAACCAGTCCGGCGCGCTGCGCAGCGCCGTCGACGGCTTCCTCGCCAAGGTCCGCGCGGCGTAAATTCTTGCACTGAATTCGTAGGGTGGGCAAAGACGCGAAGCGTCGTGCCCACCTTCTTCTTTTTTGCGACGACCTAATGGTAGGCGCGCTACGCTTTGCCCACCCTACGAGACTGCCTACTGCTTCTCGATCTTCGCGTTCGTGATCAGCTTCTCCCACAGCACGAGCTGCTCGTTCACGAAGCCGCCAAGCTGCTCCGGCGTGCCGGAGAAGGCATCCATGCCGAGGGTGGCGAGCTTGGCCTTGATCTCCGGATTCTCGACGATCTTCCTGATCTCGGCGTTGAGCCGCGTCACGATCTCCTTCGGCATGCCGGCCGGGCCGAAATAGCCCTGCCATGACGAGATGTCGAAGTTCGGCACGCCGGCCTCCTGCATCGAGGGCAGATGCGGCACCAGCGGTGAGCGCTCCTTGGTGGTGACCGCGAGCGCGCGCAGCGCGTTGCCGTTGACATGCGGCAGGCCGGTCAGGATGTCGACGAACATCATCGAGACGCGGCCGCCCATGACGTCGTTGAGCGCCGGCGGCGAGCTCTTGTAGGGCACATGCAACAGGTCGAGCCCGGCATTGTGCGCAAAGGTCGCGCCCGACACGATCGCCGAGGACGAGCCCGAGGCATAACTCAGCTTGCCCGGATTGGCCTTGCCATAGGCGACCAGCTCGCCGACGGTCTTGGCCGGCACGTCCGGATTGATGACCAGCATGAAGGGCAAATCGCCGGTGCGCGCGATCGGCGTGAAATCCTTGACCGGATCGTAAGTGAGGCTCTTGAGCAGATAGGGATTGGCCGAATGCGTGGTGTTGGTCGTCACCAGCAGCGTATAGCCGTCGGGCGCGGCCTTCGCGACATAGGTCGCGGCGAGCATGCCGTTGGCGCCCGCCTTGTTCTCGATCACGATGCCGACGCCGAGCGCCTGCGACAGATGCTGCGAGATCAGCCGCGTCGTGGTGTCGGTACCGCTGCCGGCCGCGAACGGCAGCACCAGCGTGATGTTGCGGCTCGGATAATTGTCGGCCTGGGCCGTGGATGCGGCGGCGAGGCACAGCGCGGCCGCGCCGATGGCACGCAGGTTTCGAATCAATGCTGAAATCATGTCTGGACGTTCCCTCTTTTTCGTTGGCCGGGAACGTAGCTTGTCAAAACCGGATTCGAAAGATGGCCGTAGGTAGTGAACGCGTCCGCGCCGCGGAATTACTTCACCGCAGAACCCTGGCGCGAGGCGATCACGACGCCGGCAAGCACCAGCGCGTAGCCGATCAGGTGGAACGGCTGGAGCTTTTCGCCGAGCAGCAGGATCGCCAGCGCCGAGCCGAACACCGGCACCAGATGAAAGAACGGCGCGGCGCGGTTTGGGCCGATCAGCGCGACGCCGCGGTTGAAGAAGAGATAGGCCAGCGTCGAGGGGAAAATCAGGATGTAACCCAGGGTCGCCAGCGTCGTCCCGTCGAATTGCAGCACGCGGCCGCTTGCCGCCTCCCAGATCGCGGTCGGCAGCAGCATGGTCGCGCCGCAGCAGGTGGTGAAGGAGAGAAATGAGAGCTGATGGATCTTCGGCCGCCGCGGGATGAAGGCGGAGTAGAGACCGAACGCCACCAGCGAGGAGGCGAACATGATGTCGCCCCTGTTGAAGCTGATGCTCGCGAGCGCGGCGAGATCGCCGCGCAGGATGATGATCAGCACGCCGGCAAGCGAGATCGCGATGCCCGCGAACTGCGCGCCGGTCAGCCGCACCCCGAACAGCGCCAGCGACCACAGCGCCACGAACAGCGGACCTGCCGACTGGATCAGCAGCGCGTTCAGCGCTTCCGTATATTGCATCGCCCAGTACGAGATCGCGTTGTTGAAGGCAAAGCCCACCAGCGACAGGAACAGCATCAGGGGAAGGCTGTTGCGCAAGGCGGGCCAGTCACGCTTCAGATGCGGCCATGCGAATGGCAACAGGATCAGGAACACGCCGAACCAGCGGATCGTGGTCACCGTCAGCGGCGGCACATGCGCACCGACATGGCGCGCGAGCACGATGTTGCCGGCCCAGAACAGCGAGCTCAGGCTGAGCAGCAGATAAGGCTGGTTGTTGAGCCAACTGGCCGGATTGGCGGCCTTTGGCGCGGGCGAAGCGATCGTCATTGGCGTCGGATACGAGCTTGCGCCGGATTGCCGTCGTGGCACAAGCCACGCAGCCGCAATGCTACAATGCAGACATGAACCGGGGAGGCGCCTTTGGCGGTTAATATGTTGAACATCGAAGGCCTGGAGCGGCTCGATCGGCATGCGCCGGTAGTGATGCTGAATCTGATGCGCTTCAACGAGCGCTCGCGCGACGGCGACGGTTCCGGCTGGGACGCTTATCTGCGTTACAGCGCGATCACCGTGCCGATGATCAAGGCGCGCGGCGGCACCTTGCTCTGGACCGGCGAAGCCAGGGCTGTCGCACTCGGACCGCAGGAGGGGAACGACTGGGATTTCGTCGCGCTGGTCTTCTATCCGTCGGTCACAGCCTTCCTCGACATGATGACATCGGAGGCCTACGAGACGCGGGCCGACCCGCATCGCGTCAACGGCTGCGCCGAGCACGTCATCATTGCCACCAGCGAGGCGTACAGCAAGCTTACGGCAAAGTAGCGCGCGCTGCTCTTTCCCTCTCCCCTTGTGGGAGAGGGTGGCTCGCCGCGATAGCGGCGAGACGGGTGAGGGGTCTCTCTCCGCGCGTCCAACTCTCATTTGAGTGCGCGGATAGAGACCCCTCATCCGGCGCTTCGCGCCACCTTCTCCCACAAGGGGAGAAGGAAGAAGGGTCATCGCGACGACATTTACTTCTTCCGTTCCGCGCTTCCACGCTGGTCCGGCGTCAACGCATCCACGGCCGCGTGGCATGCCGTCTGTAACAGGCGGCAGACCTCCGCGGTCGAGCGCTGCCGGCTCAGCGCCGCAAAAGTCGGATAGCTCGTCAGCACGAAGATCAGGTCGACCGCGTCCTGCGCGGCCCGCTTGGCTGCGTGTTTGCCGACGATGCGCGACAGCAGCGCAGCTAGCAATTCGCGCCGTCGCTCGTTGCGTTCAAGCAGCGCTTCGCCGAATTCGGGATCGGTTGCGATGGCCTGGTTGAGTCCGCCGACCGCGGCGTCGTGCCCCCAGAACGTACAGAATATTTCGACCACGCGGTCGAGCGCGGCGCGCGGATCCGCCATCGCCATCACCTCGGTCAGTTCGAACAGCCCGCCACGGCTTGCGATGTCGTCGAACACGGCTTCCAGCAATCCGCGCCGCGATCCGAATTGGTTATAGACGGTCAGCCGGGTGATGCCGGCCGCCTTCGCGACGACGTCGAGGGAGAAGCTCGCAATGCTCGCGTCCTTGCGCAACAGGCGCGCACCGGCCGCGATGATGCGCTCGCGCGTCTCCGCCGCTGCGGAAGCCCGCGCGGAGCTCACATAATTGCGCTTCGGCATGGCCTTGCCATTCTGTTGACGCATTGGCTATACATAATGTATATCCAATTTAGAAGCTGGTTCGGAGCTTGCCATGCACACCGCCCTTGTGATCGCCCTGTCGCTTCACGTGTTGTCATCCGTGTTCTGGGCGGGATCAAGCTTCGCGTTGGCCCGCATCGGCGGAGTGGGCGGCGAGCAACTGGTCTTTCCACAACTCGGCGCGGCAACGATTGCGATCCTGACCGGCGGCTATCTCGGACATCTCGTTCATGCCGGCAGCTTCGGCACGACAGAGCAGGTGCTCGCGGTTGGTGCGGTCTGCGCACTGATCGCGGCCGGTGTTCAGGCGGCAATCGGTCCCCGTGCGCTCGCGGCCTTGCGTCGTGGCGTCGGCAATCCGGAGGATCTGCGTTCACGTATCGCCGGGGCTCAACGCGTGGCGGCGGGCCTGCTCGGCATCGCCGCGCTCTGCATGGGCGCAGCGCGTTACATTTGAATGCAGGTTAGGGGCGTCCTGGAGGCCGATCAGCAGCTTCCTATGTCGAGCGCTGAGAGTTTTCTGTTCGCGATGTCAAACCATAGTGCGGCTTCCAGCCGCTTTTTGAAGGAAAAGCAATGCCCAAGATGATTTTGGTGAACCTGCCTGTACGCAACCTCGCTGCATCGACAGCGTTCTACGTGGCGCTAGGTGGCGCAGTGAATCCTCAATTCTCCAGCGCAAATTCGACCTCGCTCATGTTCACGGACGCGATCGGCGTGATGCTGCTCACCCACGACCACTATCGTGAATTCACCCAACGCGAGATCGGCGACGCGCGGCGCGACAGCCAGGCCATGTTCGCTCTTACGGTCGACGACCGCGATGCCGTCGATGCAACGCTGGCTCGCGCAGTGGCTGCGGGCGGTCGCGCCGATCCAAACCCGGCGCAGGACCTTGGCTTCATGTACAACCGACACGTTGAGGACCCGGATGGGTATGTTTGGGAGATGGTATGGATGAACCCATCAGCGAACGCTTGATCGCAGATGATGGACCTTGCGATGGCCTTTTGACGGGATGCCTGATGGGCCTTCAGCCTAGCTCGCCTGCTTCCTTGACGCCACGAACACCCCGGACAGCACCAGCGCGAAACCGATGAAGTGGAACGCCTGCGGGCGCTCGCCCAAAAAGACCATTGCCATGATCGAGCCGAACACCGGCACGACGTGGAAGAACGGCGCGGCGCGGTTGGCGCCGATCAGGCGGACGCCGCGGTTGAAGCAGAGATAAGCGAGCGTCGAGGGGAACACCGCGACATAGAACAGGGTCAGCAGGTTCGGCCCGTCGAGCTTCATCACGGGGCGCGCGAACAATTCCCAGATCTCCAGCGGAATGAGGCAGGCGGCGCCGCAGCCGAAGGTGAAGGCGAGGAACGAGAGGCCGTGCATCGGTGGACGCTTCAAGGTCAGCACCGAATAGAGCGCGAAAATGACGAGCGCGACGATGAAGATGAGGTCGCCCTTGTTGAACTCGATGTTCGACAGCGTGGTGAAATCGCCATGCAGCAGGATCGTGAGCACGCCGCACATCGACAGCAGCACGCCGAAAGCCTGCGCCGCGGTGAGTCGGACGCCGAGAATGGCCAGCGACCACAATGCCACGATCAGCGGCGCGGCCGACTGGAGCAGCAGCGTATTCAGCGCCTGGGTGTGCTCCAGCGCCCAATATTGCAGCGTGTTGAAGGCGCCGATACCGGTGACCGAGAGCGTGACCATCAGGCCGAGCCGCCCGCGGATCGCGGGCCAGTCCTGCGCAAGATGCTTCCAGGCGAACGGCAGCACCAAAAGGAACGCGAAGAACCAGCGCAGGAACGACAGCGTCACCGGCGGGATGTGACCGGCGGCGAGCCGACCGACGATGGCGTTGCCGGCCCAGCACAGCGCGGTGATGCTGAGCAGCAGGTAGGGCTGGTTGGCGATCCAGCTGTGACCGGATGTATCGGTGCCGGTGGTCTGGGCGGTTGCGGACATTGTGATCGTCATGGCCCCGCGGATAGCGCCGAGGCCCCCGGCCCGGAAAGGTCCGGGCCGGCTCATCGCCCGGCTCTGCTCAAAGACACGGAAATCGAGATCGCATCAACGGGGGGCGGATGCATCGCGACTATGCAGGGACCGACATGGCGCCTTACGCTTTGGTCGAAGCCCGTTCCGCCGTTCCAGAGGCTTCTGGATTTTCAGGGGATATCAAAGGCTTGGGTCGGGCTTTGGACCTCGAAAAAGCCCCGTTCTTGCTTGCCTAGAGGGGCTGCTTCCTTTATCCGGTTGGCTGCCTTGCGTGCGGGCGGCTCCGGCCGCCGATTGGGCTGGGCGCAGGCATGATCCCGGAAGAGTGGGCACCGGTTTTCCGCGAGGATCATGCCTCCTAGAGACAGATTGAATAGGGATTACCCGCGAATGGCCAACGTTGTCGTCGTCGGCGCCCAGTGGGGCGACGAAGGGAAGGGCAAGATCGTCGACTGGTTGTCGGAGCAGGCGGACATCGTCGTCCGCTTCCAGGGCGGCCATAACGCCGGCCATACGCTGGTGATCAACGGCAAGACCTACAAGCTCGCGCTGCTGCCCTCCGGCGTGCTGCGCGAGGGCAAGCTGTCGGTGATCGGCAATGGCGTGGTGTTCGATCCGGCCGCCTTCCTCGACGAGGTCGCCAAGCTCAGGGCGCAGGGGGTCGAAGTCAGCCCAGACAATCTGCGCATCGCGGAAAACGTCACGCTGATCCTGCCGCTGCACCGCGAGCTCGATGCGCACCGCGAATCCGCCAGCGCCGCGACTGCGATCGGCACGACGCGCCGCGGCATTGGACCTGCCTATGAGGACAAGGTCGGCCGCCGCGCCATCCGCCTGATGGATCTTGCCGATCATCAGACCCTGCCGCACAAGATCGACCGCCTGCTGGCGCATCACAACGCGCTGCGCCGTGGCCTCAACCTGCCGGAATTCGACAGCGCGGTGATCCTGAAAGAGCTGATGGCGATGGCGCCGCAGCTGCTGCCCTATGCCGAGACGGTGTGGCGGCTGCTCGACATCGAGCGGCGCGCCGGCAAACGCATGCTGTTCGAGGGCGCGCAAGGCGCGCTGCTCGACGTCGATCACGGCACTTACCCCTATGTCACCTCGTCCAACACGGTGGCGGCGCAGGCCGCGACCGGCGCCGGCCTCGGGCCGGGCGCGGTCGGCTACGTGCTCGGCCTGTGCAAGGCCTACACGACCCGCGTCGGCCAGGGCCCGTTCCCGACCGAGCAGGACAACGAGACCGGCCGCAAGATCGGCGAGCGCGGCCGCGAGTTCGGCACCAATACCGGGCGGCCCCGCCGTTGCGGCTGGTTCGACGCCGTGCTGGTCCGCCAGGCGGTCCGGACCTGCGGCATCAACGGCCTGGCGCTGACCAAGCTGGACATTCTCGACGGCTTCGACACGATCGAGGTCTGCACCGGCTACAAGCTCGACGGCAAGGAGATCGACCATTTCCCGGCCGGCGAGGGCGCGCAAAGCCGGGTCGAGCCGATCTACGAGACCATCGAGGGCTGGAAGGAGCCGACCGCCAGCGCGCGGTCCTGGGCCGACCTGCCGGCTCAGGCCATCAAATATGTCCGCCGGATCGAGGAATTGGTCGGCTGCCCGGTCGCACTGCTTTCCACCAGCCCCGAACGCGAGGATACTATCCTGGTGCAAAATCCGTTTGAGGCTTAACGATATCTTACCGGGACGCGCGTATAGTTGAGTTGAAATGGCTGATTACTATCCGCTGATCGCCCGCGCAATTGCCGCCCTGGATCCCAACGCTCCCGGCGAAAGCCGTCGCGCGCTCTATGAGCGGGCGCGCACGGCGCTGATCGCGCAGCTCCGCAGCGTGCAGCCGCCGCTCTCCGAATCCGAGATCACCCGCGAACGGCTGTCGCTGGAAGAGGCCGTCCGCAAGGTCGAATCGGAGGCCGCCCAGCGCGCCCGCGAGGCCTCGCGCCCCGGTGGGGGCACGCGCAGCAGCGGCAGCGGCGATGCCTTCCGCCGGGCCAGCGCCCGCGCCGCCGAAGGCAACGCTCCCGCATCTCAGCCGGCCGCACCGCGCACGCGTCCGGCCCCGACCCCGCCGCGCGCCGACCGCCCGTCCTTCAACGTCGATGACCAGGACGAGGCGCCGCGGCCGCCGCGCGCGCCGCGTTTCGACG